>NZ_PIJF01000007.1:0-76716 GCF_002809985.1 Geobacillus sp. WSUCF-018B | reverse complement strand
AACCACAAGATCAAAAACATCAAACGCCGGGCATACGGCTATCGAAATTTAGAACGGTTTCGTTTGCGTGTATTTCTGGAGTGTACAGGGAACACTACAAGCAGTCAGGCTGCCTAAGCGCTCTCTTCTTCCGCTATCGGTATGATAGTTGGTAGAATGGAACCCGTCACGGAAAGCACTTGACTGTTTCCATTCTACCAACTTCATGGTCTGTATGCGGAAGAAGGATCCTGACTGATGAACCTATTTCATCCAGCTAACATGTTTCTGGGATTGAGTGAAAATCACAGAAAATGGTGAAGACCCTATAAATATAAAATAATGTTCCAATTATGAGTAAAATAGTTAAGAAAAGTAAATTGTTTTTTTTTTACTCATGAAAACCACCTTGTAAGATAAAGATAAATCCAAGCAGGTAATAGAAAAGAAAAAAGAAGTGTATCTTAAAATTGTATAATAGGAAATAATTTACATTACTATTTTGTTAAAATTTATAAAGAATATAAATCTAATACCTATAATGTATTATTTTATATTATATATAAATATTATTTTAATTTGGGATAAAAAGTGGTAAAATAATATGAACGTGTTGCAAAACTCATAACGAATGCATAAATGCACATAAAAAATCCACCACCTTGGAAATCATATACAGTGACCAAAAAACCAAGGGGTGGACACTATTATGATTTCCAGTTTAAACAATGAACATGCATGGCCTTATGAAATTGATCCACTTTTAGCATCCTTATTTCGATATATCGATTCGCTGTCGTTGCCGGAGACACCGTATGTGACAGGAAGACCGCCGGTGTCGAAAAAATCTTTATTGAAATGTTTCTTTTTGAAAACCTATTTTTCCATTGATTCCTTGCGAAAATTAGTACGCATTCTGCAGCGTTTTCGCTGTTTTCAACGGGCTTGTGGGCTTGATGAAGTCCCACATCTGTCTACGTTTTCCCGTGCGGCAAAGTGGTTTCGGGAACAGGGATTTCCTGTTTTTCACGCACAGCTGCTCAAAGATCTAGAAGTACGGTATCCCAAAATTGTGCTAATTGACAGCACGGCTCTTCGAAGCAGTCTTTACGATTCACAGGCAAAG
The DNA here is from genome assembly GCF_002809985.1 of Geobacillus sp. WSUCF-018B. Taxonomy (NCBI): domain Bacteria; kingdom Bacillati; phylum Bacillota; class Bacilli; order Caryophanales; family Anoxybacillaceae; genus Geobacillus; species Geobacillus sp. WSUCF-018B. Next base: position 75,611 of record NZ_PIJF01000007.1, on the reverse strand, counting down.
TGGGGAGTGTCCACCCGATACCACTGGTTTAAAGGATATAAGCTCCACCTCTGCACTACTGCCGAGGGAATCATTTTATCTCATGTGCTGACCACAGCGAATCGAAATGATGCGGCAGTGGCGCCAGAGTTGCTTGTTTCTTTACAGCAGTGGGATATTGAGTTTGTATTAGGCGATGCCGCATATGACAGTGAAAAGGTTCGTCAAACAGCAGAGCAGTCAGGAATCCTATTGATTTCCCCTATCAACCGCCGCAATAGCAGGGAACGAAAAGACGCCTATGGCCGTGTTCTTCCTGTCTTTTTGAAAACAAGGTTTGGCCAATGGCTGTTTGGGCTTCGCCGCGAGATTGAACGGGTATTTAATGAGTTAAAAAGTGACGGGGTGGAACAGCCGCGATGGTATGGATTTCATCGATATTTACTACATGTGTTATGCTGTATCCTTATGCATAACTTCGAGTTTTTACTCTAGTTTTGCAACACCATCTTCCCGATAAAAAGTCTTGAAGCTGCATTGGAATATATCGAGCAGTTAGAAGAGGAAAACGCTGAACATAGTCCAACATTCATTTGAGGGTGAATTTTATGAAGATTTTACAGTTAATTTCAATTAGTTTGCTAACAATGTTTATATTAATGAAATTAAATGTTATTAATATAAATTTAAAATACCATATTTTACATTACCTTTTAAATGCTAGTCTATTACTAACATTTTTTAGTATTATTTTTCCTCTGGTATCTTATATTAAATTAAAAAGAATGAATGTTAATAAAACTCAATTTCTAAATGACATACTAAGAGAAATAGATCCAAATCAAAATGTGGAGATTTTTATTACTGACAAATTTATGAAGAATAACGCTGCGGTATTGTATAGACGAAATCAACCTGTAATTGTATGTGGAGATGGTTTAGTTAACTCCTTAAGTAGAGAACAATTAAAATTTCTTATTGCCCATGAATATTACCATATAAAAAAGAACCATATGTTAAAAAATATATTATCATTTATATTTGTGTTAGCAGGAGTGCCGATATTGTTATTAACTATATCGCCTTACTTAATTTCACTAACATCTTTATTTACAACTTTAATAATTTCATTTATCCTTTATGTTTCTTCGTTTACTCTACACTTTGTTTTTTCACAGCGGCGCGAATTATCTGCTGATCGATTCGCAAGTTCATTTGTCGGAAAAGAATGTGCAAAGGAAACTCTTAGTATTCTGCAAGAACAGAAACTTGTCCCTGAAAAAAGTTATAGCTTGTTTGAAACTCACCCTAGTATTAAGAAGAGGATAGAAAATATTAGTTAGCACGTACCCTTTATAAAACATTTTGGCTATTCGCATTATGTAGTGAAAAGTATGTCTCAAAAAAGCTATTGAAATAACAAGTGCGCAGTAGACACACGCTGTGCAGTAAAAATGTTGTTATTAGTAAAATAGCGTTGCTCAATAAAGCAACGCTAATTACTAACATTTCTAATTAACTTAACAGCATTTGCTACGATTCCTATAAGTCCAGTAATTGCGAAAATATATGCAACGAATAAAGGAATAACTGATAAATCCTTAGTTAAGATTCTATATGTACCCATTGCAAAGATTAACAAACTACTCAAAAGTACTAAAAATAAACGTACTTTATTATCCAAGTCTATCAACTCCTAAAAATTGTTCTATACAAATGTTAACATACTTAGGTCTGTTATTTAACATACTTTATGTATATTCAAAGAAAACAAAATATTTGATGAACAGTACGAAAAAATAGTGTAACAAAACACTAGAAGATACTAAACCTAAATTGTATTCCACCAGATGATCCGAATACCCCTTTTTTAATAAGTTAAATCCACACTTGTAATATTAGTTATACGGATGTATAGATATATCCTGTTACAAGACCGGAATGTATGCTTTTTCATATTAGTGGATACCCACCTTTTATAGTTTAACGCTTCCCTAAAAAGTATTATTTTGATAGTATTTACTTAACCACATACTACACACTATTCCAACTAGGAATGGGGTGTAATGATGGACTTTGACAAACTAATCAAGGAAAAGAAAAAAGGATTTTATTTTCGAATCGATATTGGAAAAGACCCGTTCACCGGTAAGAGAAAGCAAGCAAGTTTCGGACCGTTTCGCACAAAGACTGAAGCGAAGAAAGAACTTCTTAAAATTAAAGCCCAAGTCGATGATGGAAGTTATTTTAAAGAAAGTACAGAAGATTTTCCAATGTTCATGGAGCGGTGGTTTAACACTTCTTACAAAAGAACAGTAGAAATAACTACCGCCAAAAGCAGAGAATATGTAATCAGAAATCATATTATGAAGTATTTCCAACATAAAAAAATTAATGAAATTACAACATTTGATATTGACAGTTTTTATGTAGACAAGTTAGACAACGGGTATTCAGGTGCATATATCCGACAAATGCATAATTTGCTCAATCAAGCATTTGATCAAGCGGTAAAATGGTCATTGGTTAAAGTGAACCCTGTAAAGAATGCTAAACCACCCAAAGTGAAAAGTGAAGAAAAAATTACATGGACAGTGGATGAGGTAAATCGATTTCTGAATCTGATTAAAGATAGCTCTATGGAGATCCCTTACCTTCTTGCGATTTTCACAGGAATGCGACGTGGAGAAGTTTTAGGACTAAAATGGGATGACGTGGATTTTGAGAATAAGAAAATCCGCATCAAGCGTAGCTTATGCTTTGTCTCAGGCAAAGGACTAATTTTTAAAGAGCCTAAAACAAAAAAATCGAAAAGACAAATTTCAATTTCTCAACATGTTGTAAATGTATTAAAGAAACATAAACAAAAACAAGAATTTCAGAAGGAGAAATTGGGTGTTCAATACCAAGATAACAATTTAATTGTCTGCACTGATGATGGGAAACCTCTCGATCCACGAAACTTGTTACGACAATTTTATCGCTTGATCGAAGAAGCAAATGTACCGCGTATAAGCTTCCATGATTTGCGGCATACACATGCAACCATCTTAATGCAGCAAGGCGAAAATCCAAAAGTGGTCAGCGAGCGGCTGGGACATTCTCGCGTCGGTATAACCTTAGATTTATACTCACATGTCAGCGATGATTTACAAGAGCAAGCGGCAGAGAAATTTGAAAATGCCCTCTTAAAACAGAGTTAAAATCCTTTAGTTGACTAAAGGTGCAAGTTTTGTGCAAGTTTTTAAATCACGGAGATTGTAATACAATTGCCAATAAAACGAAAAAGCTTGAAACCCTTGATACGCAAGGATTTCAAGCCTCTCACTTTAGTGATTCCGACTGGGCTCGAACCAGCGACCTCCACCCTGTCAAGGTGGCGCTCTCCCAGCTGAGCTACGGAATCATATTTTGTTGTTCGCTATCGAACACATTTTTAATTATATAGACGGGCAAGTTGGTTGTCAACAACTTTTTTAAAAAAATCGCTATTCATGATGAAAAAAGGAAAGGTGCCTTCCCCGAAAGGAATAATGCGTGTTGGAACGGTTCGACATCGTATTTTTTCTACATTCTGATTGTTCTATCAAATGAGAATTTGCTTGCAAAGGCTGGCGGAATTGATGAAAAACGCCCGCCGCTTCCGGTGCCGCTCAAAATGAAACTGCAGCTGACGGTCTTGTTCAGCAGCACATTTCCTGTTTTATTGTTCAGCTTAGCGATGGAAATCAAATGGTCGCTCGCCGGACCGAGTGCATCCCACTGGTCGTATTGGCCCTGGGCAGCCGTGATTTTGTTGTTTTCGACCGCCTTCTCCGTTTTTTTGACCCGCTTGTTGGTCGATGAGATCCATGAGCCGGTCAGTGTGCTGTTAAGTCATATGAAACGGGCGGAAAACGAAATGTATGAGCTGATCGCTCACAATGTCTATACGGACGAATTTGCGTATTTGCTTCGCGGATTCAATCATATGATCGATGCTGTGCATCGGCGCGATCGAACGAACAAAGAGCTGCTCAACAGTTTCATCACTGTCCTGACAGCGGCGCTTGACGCCCGCGATCCTTATACAGCGGGGCACTCGCTGCGCGTGGCCCGCTACGCGCTGGCGATCGGCAAGCAGCTTTCTCTGCCGAATGAACAGCTTGATGCCTTGTATCGTTCCGCTCTGCTGCATGACATCGGAAAGATCGGCGTCCCCGATGCCATTTTGCTTAAAGAGGGAAAGCTAAGCGATGATGAATTTGCCTGGATCAAAAAACACCCCGCCCTTGGAGAAGCCATTTTGCGCGAGGTTAGGCCAATCGAACCGATTGAGCCGCTGCTAGCTGGAATTCGCTCCCATCACGAACGCATCGATGGCAAGGGATATCCGGATGGCTTAGCAGGCGACGAGATTCCGTTGTTTGGCAAAATCATCGCCGTGGCCGATGCGTTTGACGCCATGACTTCCGATCGCCCGTACCGAAAAGGCATGGATATTCGTCAAGCGGCGGACATCTTGAGAAAAGGAAAGGGAACGCAGTGGGACAGCGAACTCGTCGACCTCTTTTTGAAACACTTACAAGAGGAGAAGCTGTTGTCAACCTCAGCGGCATCTTGACCCGCCCGCCAAGCTTTGAAGGCTTGGCGGGCTGATTGCTATGGCGTTGAAACTGACGGCCGCTCTTTCACAAACGACAGCGCCCGCTCGAAATCGGCGATCAAATCGTTGACATCCTCAAGCCCGACGCTCAGCCGCAACAAGCCGTCGGTAATGCCGCGCCGGAGCCTCTCTTCTTTTGGCATCGCCGCATGCGACATTTTCGCTGGGTGCGATAAAATTGACTCGACCGCCCCAAGGCTGACAGCAAACACCGGCAGGCGGACGTTTCGGACGAACGTCCGAGCCGCTTCTTCATCGGCTAGGCGGAACGACAGCACAGCGCCAAACCCGGCCGCCTGATGGCGCTGGATGTCATGGCCTGGGTGGTGCGAAAGCCCTGGATAATACACATCTTCCACTTTCGGATGGCGCGCCAAATACTCAGCGATGGCCAGGGCGGATTCGGACGACTGCTTCAGCCGAACGTGGAGCGTTTTTAATCCCCGCAGCACAAGCCACGCATCTTGGACGCCAAGGACGGCGCCAAACGCGTTTTGCAGTTTGTACAATTCTTTTCCCAATTCCTCGTCTTTCACGACCGCCAGCCCGGCGACGACGTCGCTATGGCCGGCTAAAAATTTCGTGGCGCTGTGAAGGATGACATCGACTCCAAGATCAAGCGGCCGCTGCAACGCCGGCGTCATGAACGTATTATCCAAGAACGTCAAACAGCCATGCGCCTTCGCCAGCTTGACGACGCCTTGAATGTCGGTCACTTTTAACAATGGGTTGGACGGCGTTTCCATATAAATGACTTTCGTGTTCGGCCGGATGTTTTCCGCCACTGCGTTTAAATCGGTCATATCGACAAACGTATATTCAATGCCAAAGCGGCCGAGCACCTCCGTAATCATCCGGTACGTGCCGCCGTAGACGTCTTCGGTCACGAGGACGTGGTCGCCTTTTGAGAGAAGCAAAAACGCCGTTGAAATAGCCGCCATGCCAGAAGCGAACGCAAACCCGCGCGTTCCGCCTTCTAACGCCGCGATCGTTTCCTCAAGCGCCTCGCGCGTCGGGTTGCCGGAGCGGCTGTAGTCGTATTTGCCGAATGAATCGAAATCGAACTGATGGAACGTGGAGGCGTGCTGGATCGGCACGCTCACCGCCCCCGTTTCGCGATCGACTTTCCATTCATTATGGAGCAGTTTCGTTGAAAACGACCATTCCCGTTCCATCGCTTACACCTCTTTCATGTGTTTGAACGCTTGCGCCAAGTCGGCGATTAAATCATCCGCATGTTCGATGCCGACCGAGAAGCGGAGCAGTCGGTTGCAGACGCCGTTTTGGATGCGGATTTCTTCCGGAATGTCGGCGTGCGTCTGCGTCGCCGGGTACGTGATGAAGCTTTCGACTCCGCCTAAGCTTTCCGCGAATGTAATGAGGCGCAAGCTTTTTAAAAACCCGTTCACCCACTTTTCATCGGCAATCCGGAACGACAGCATCCCGCCTCTTCCTGGATATAAGACGTCTGTAACATCTTCATGTTCGCGCAAAAAGGCGCTGATGCGCTTGGCGTTTTCTTCATGCTGGCGCATCCTTAGCGCCAGCGTTTTCATCCCGCGAATCAACAGCCACGAATCAAACGGCGACAAAACCGCGCCGATGGCGTTCTGATACTCGGCCAGGCGTTGACAGAGCTCCTCGCCCTTGGCGACGACAAGGCCAGCCAACACGTCGTTATGGCCGCCTAAATATTTCGTGGCGCTGTGGATGACAATATCGGCGCCTTGTTCGATCGGGCGTTGGAGCACCGGCGTGTAAAACGTGTTATCGACGATCAGCAGCAGCCCATGCCGTTTGGCGAGCTTGGCGACCGCCGAAATATCCGCCTCCTGCATCAATGGGTTCGTCGGCGTTTCCAAAAAGATGGCTTTCGTTTTTTCCGTGATTTTTTCTTCCACAGCATCAAGATCGGCAAAATCGACGTAATGAAAGCCGAGACCGTACTTGCGCCAGCCGCGCTCAAACAGGCGGTACGTCCCGCCGTAAAGGTCGGCCGATACGAGAAACTCGTCTCCGCTCTCAAACAAGGCGAGCACTGTCTGAATGGCGGCCATGCCGGAGCTGAACGCATAGCCTTGGTCGCCGCCTTCCAGTCTCGCGATCGCTTCTTCGACGATTTTGCGCGTCGGGTTGCCGGTGCGGATATAGTCAAACCCGGTCGACTCCCCGATGCCGGCATGGCGGTAGGCGGTGGAAAAATAAACTGGCGGGTTGACCGTCCCCGTCACCGTTTCGCTCCGGTTGCCAATTTGCGCTAACAGCGTCTCTAGTTTCTCCATCTCATCTCTCTCCTTCTGTTGAAAATTCCATCATGGATCAACAGCCAACCACTTAACGCCCAACGAAGCGCCGCTGTTGGTCAAGCAGCGGCTGAGGGCCTTGATCCTCGACGCCTCTCGGTTGAGGGAGCAGCCGCTTGAGCAAATAAAAAAAGTCTTCTAAGAAGAAGACTTTTCCATACGCACATGGTCATGCTTCTTCTTATCTGCCGAATTGAATGCTCAATTCGCTGGATTTAGCACCTGGCCGTCGGGCGGCTGGTTGCTGAAGCTTCATTGGGCCAGTTCCCTCCGCTTCTCTTGATAAGAACCGCTGCGTATTTAATTTTGTTAATTGTTAATTTATTAAAAAATGTAACGCATTCCGGCCATTTTTGCAAGTCATTTTTTTGCCGGCGCCAATGTTCGGCAAGTTCACGAAAAATTCGAGCCCTTCGTTAACATCTTTTTGCCTAAATATGTTACAATAACAAGTGAACTTGCGCTTTCATGGAGGATGATCATGGCGACAGCAACAGGAACGATGCGCGATTATACGCTTTACAGCAGGGAGCTGCAAGAAGAAATCGGGTTGCTTGTCTACTTGCCAAGCAATTTTTCTCCGTTGCATAAATATTCTTTATTAATCGCGCAAGACGGCAAGGATTATTTTATGTACGGAAAAATCAAAACCGTGATCGAGACGCTCATGGACGAAGGAACGATCGACCGAACGATCGTTGTCGGCATCCCGTACCGGAACGTCAGCGACCGCTACGAGAAATACCACCCGGCCGGTCGAAAAAACGAAGCCTATATCCGCTTTTTGGCCCATGAGCTCGCGCCGTTTTTGGATCGCGAGCTGCCGACGTATCAAATGGGCAAAGGACGAGCGCTGATTGGCGATTCGCTGGGAGGAACCGTTTCGCTTCTAGCCGGGCTGTTGTATCCGCATACATTTGGAAAAATCGCCATGCAGTCTCCTTACATTGACGACTCGGTGCTCGAACGCATCCGCGCGTTCCGCGACCCGTCGCTTCTTTCCCTTTACCATTCCGTCGGCGCAGAAGAAATGGCGGTCAAAACGACGGACGGCCATGTACGCGATTTTATCACCCCGAACCGGGCCGCACGGGACTTATTGATCGAAAAGCGGTTTCCCTACACGTACCATGAATTTGCCGGCGGGCATGCATGGACGTATTGGCAGCCGGATGTGCCCCGGGCGGTATCGGCCATTTTGTCGCTGTAAATAACGGCAAACGAACCATCTAAAGGAGGGAAAGCGGAATGAAGTACGGCATTGTCATTTTTCCGCCAAAGCGGATTCAAGACTTCGCCAACTCGTACCGGAAGCGGTACGACAGCCATTACGCCCTCATCCCGCCGCACATTACATTGAAATACCCGTTTGAGGCGGATGAGGAGCAAATCAAAGAAATGACGAAAGAGCTGCGCCGCATCGCAGCGGAAACGGAGCCAATTCCGATCAAAGTGACGAAATTCAGCTCGTTTTACCCGACAAGCCACATCATTTATTTGAAAGTCGAGCCAAACGAAGTGCTGGAACGGTTGCACGAGAAGCTGCACAGCGGCTTGTTTGCCGGGGAGCCGGAATTCGTGTTCGTGCCGCACATTACAATTGGCCGCGATTTGCCGAATGCGGAATACGCTGACGTCTACAGCCAACTGCGGCTGCAAAACGTCCATTTTGAAGAGACGGTCGACCGGTTCCACCTTCTTTACCAGCTCGAGAACGGATCATGGACTGTCTATGAAACCTTTATCGTTGGAGGAAAGGAAACGGGAGAATGAACGTCGCCATTGGAACAACGGAAGACCGCGCGTTGTATGAAGACGCGTTGCGCGTCCGTCGGATTGTATTCATCGAAGAGCAAAACGTGCCGGAAGAAGAAGAAATCGATGCATTTGAACATGAATCGTTCCATCTCGTCCTATACGATGGCGAACAAGCAGTCGCAGCCGGCCGGTTTCGCCTGGTCGATGAAGGGGTTGGCAAAGCGGAGCGCATCTGCGTTTTGCCGGCTTACCGCGGCCGCGGCGTCGGCCGGATGGTGATGGAGGCGTTGGAGCAGCTTGCGAAAACAAAAGGGGCGAAAAAAGTGAAGCTGAACGCCCAGACGCACGCCGAACCGTTTTATAAGAAGCTCGGCTATGAGACGATATCCGGCGTGTTTATGGACGCCGGCATCCCGCACGTCGCCATGGTCAAGCCGCTCGAATGACAGCCGGATAAAAGGGAGCTTTGCGCACGCAAGCTCCCTTTTGCTTACTTTTTGTTGTTCAACATATTGGCGATCGTGTTCAAATCAATTTGTTTGCCGTTATGGACGATCGCCTTGACGATTTGATCCTCAAGTTCTTTTGGCACTTTCCGGTTGGCAATTTGCGCCACCCGCTTCACCACTTGGCGCACCGTTTTTTCATCGCTGAAATTGGCGTTTTGCAGCGAGTTGGCGAGCTCAAAAACGTCTTTCATATTGACACCTGTTTTCTGTTCGATGTTTTTAAAAAATTGCTGATCCATCGTTCCGCCTCCTTCTCCCTGCTATATCGTATGATGCTCCCGCCTCGGCGTGCATCAAATTAGGGAAAGAAAAATACGAGCCGCTCCGTGGCGCCGAAACGGCCCGTATCCCATTCGCTTTTTCCGTTAGGCGACAAATGCCGCGCCGACAATAATCAACAAAATGAACAACACGACAATCAGCACAAAGCCACCGCCATAGCCACCGCCATAGCCGTAGCCGTAAGGATAACCATAACCGCAGAAGCCCATCATAATGTGCACCTCCTTCTCCGTTTACTGTATCGTATTCACCGGCTTAGCGGGGCGTATGGGCGCAAAGGCCATTTTGTCATCCAAATCGGCGGAACAGCTCGGCAAATTCCCGCTCCTTCTTCGCAAACCATTGCTCGATGTAGTCCAAGTTGCCTTGTACACTTTTTAAAAATCCATTGTTCAATTTTTCGATTTCTTGCAGCTGTTTGTTAAAGTCCTTTCCCCATTGTTCAAACAGGCGGATGAACGTTTCATGCCCTTCTTTGCGCGACGCAACCCAATTTTCGAGCGCTTTTTCCAACTCTTTGCTCACACTTTCCCCTCCTTTCTTACTGTTGTATGCAAAAACGACTGCCCGAGGTGAAGGCGTCCCCGTTCTTTTTTTGCCTTGCCATATGGTAAAGTAAAGATGAACGGCAACATGAAAGGGAGGGAACGAATGTGAGACAAATTGAAACAGTTGAGCAATTCGAGGCGGCCATTTCCGGCGATAAGCCAGCGATTATGAAGTTTTACACAACTTGGTGTCCAGACTGCGTGCGCCTGAACATGTTCATCGATGACATCATCCGCGATTACGGGCAGTACGACTGGTTCGAAATCGACCGAGACCAGTTTCCAGATCTTGGTGAGAAGTACCAAGTGCTTGGCATTCCAAGTCTTCTTGTGTTCCGAAACGGGGAAAAAATCGCCCATCTGCATAGCGCCGATGCGAAAACGCCGGAAGAAGTGCGCGCCTTTTTGCAATCGCTGCCGGCTTGATAGCCCTGCCGCGCCTCCCACGGCTCTGCCTAAGGCACGGCATGAAAACCGCCGCCCACGCTTCGGGCGGCGGTTTTCACTCCAGAGCGTATTTGATTGTATTTTCCACACGTGCCCGTACACATCCAGACGGCAGACTTAGTATTCAATCTCGTCGTAATCTTTCGGCTGGCGCGTCAATTGCGGATTATCAAACATAAATTCAATCGAAATTTCCTCATCGGTCGTCCGCGTTCGCTCCGGACGGCCGTTCGTTTTTAATTGGATTTGGATTTCCTCATCGGTTGTTTTCGTTCGTTTGTTTTCCATTGTTTTTGTCCTCCTCAACGTTAGTTTCGCAGCAGCGGCTGGACTTTTTGAATGAGCTCCGTCATTTTTGCCGCCTGTTTTTCATAGAGCACTTTTGCCTCTTGCGAATCGGTTTGCAGTGCGTACAATTCGAAATCAGCTTGCACTTTTTTCATCGCAGCCAACAGCAGCTTTTTCTCTTGCGGTTCCGCCACTTGAATTTTGTCGTCATACAAATCGACCGTCAGCTGCCCATACGAATCCACTTGGGCAAGAAAGACGTTTTCCACTGCCACTCCTTGCTTGTCAAGCTGTTCCTTCAGCCAGCCGCGGCCAAGCCCCATCGTAGCGAGCGGCTCATCCAAAATCATGCCGTCCATGATGACCGTCTGCGGCTCTTTTTCCCGCGGCGGGTTTGGGAACACGTCGCCGACAGTGAGCGGCTGCTTTTCCCGCTTCAGCAACACGTTCAAGTCGCCGTTCGGCTCAAGCACCGCAAACTCGACGTCGGCGACGCGAAACACATCTTTTTTGCGCAGCTGTTCGAGCAGCTCGTCAACCGTATATTTCTCCCGTTTCAAATTTTCCTCTAAAATTTTGCCGTTTTTAATAAAAACCGTGGAGTTGCCCTCGACAAAATCGCGAAATTTCTTGTTGCGCAGCGAGAGTCGAGCGACAGCCACTGGAAACAGCGACCAAATCAAAATGCTGGTGATGCCTTCTTGCAGCGAAATTCCTAAGTCGACCGACATCGTTCCAGCGATATCGCCGACGGTAATGCCGACGATGTATTCAAAAAACGACAATTTTGATAATTGCTTTTTGCCGAGAATGCGGGTGATCACAAACAACCCGATTAAAATGCAAATCGAACGAATGGCGGTTTCTAACCATATAGGCATCGATCATGCTCCTTACTTTCCGTGATATTGCGGCTCCTCGAACTCGAGCCGGCCGATCCGGTCTTTCAGTTCGGCGATGATCTCCTCAGTGGAAAGCATCGCCTCATGAAACGTCCGCTGCGCCGTTTCATCCTGGGAAGTGAGCGCCAGCTGTTGCAGCCCAGCGTGAATGCCTTTTAGGCTCGCCAACGTTTGTTTCACTTGCGAGGCAACAGTCATCCGCGTCCCTCCTTATCCTTTCGGGCGGAACAAGAGCGCTCCGATAAACCCGAACACAATAGCGGCGGAAATGCCGGCGCTTGTCACTTCAAACATGCCGGTCAACACGCCGACAATGCCGTGTTTTTCCGCCTCTTGCATCGCGCCGTGAACGAGCGCGTTGCCGAAGCTTGTAATCGGAATCGTCGCCCCGGCGCCGGCAAAATCAATGAGCGGCTCATACAAACCGAATCCATCCAAAATCGCCCCGACGACGACGAGACTCGTCAACGTATGCGCAGGTGTCAGTTTAAACACATCCATCAAAATTTGCCCGATCACGCAAATCAGCCCGCCGACGACAAACGCCCAAAAAAACATGGCCAACACGCTACGCCTCACCTCCGTACTCGATCGCCACCGCATGGGCGATGCACGGGATCGTTTCGTTTTGCTGAAACGACAATGGCGACAACAGCGCCCCTGTCGCCACCACCAAAATGCGCTTCAGTTCGCCGCGGCGCATCCGTTTGATGAGATGCCCGTAAACGACGACAGCGGAACAAGCCGCCCCGCTCGCTCCGGATAAAACCGGCTGTCCGTCACGGTAAATGAGAAGTCCGCAATCTTGGTAGCGCTCTTCATCGATGTCAATGCCGTGCTGACGCAGCAAGTCAAGGGAGACTTGGCGTCCGATTCGCCCTAGATCGCCGGTGACGATCAAATCGTAATACGATGCATCGATTTGCATGTCGCGCAAATGCGCCTCAATCGTATCGACCGCCGCCGGCGCCATCGCTCCACCCATGTTGAACGGGTCGGCAAGCCCCATATCCACAACGCGGCCGATCGTCGCTGCCGTCACGCGCGGCCCGTCCCCTTTCGGGCTGACGATCGCCACGCCAGCTCCCGTTACCGTCCACTGCGCTGTCGGCGGCTTTTGCCCACCGTATTCGGTTGGATAGCGGAACTGCTTTTCGACAGCGGTGTTATGGCTTGACGCACCGGTTAAGATATAGTCTGCCCCGCCATAGTTGGTAATAAAAGCGCTGAGCGCAAGCCCTTCCATGGAGGTTGAGCAGGCGCCAAAAATGCCAAGGTACGGCATGCCGAGCGTTCGGGCGGCAAAACTTGTCGGCGTCATCTGGTTGATCAAATCGCCGGCGATGAGAAACTGCACCTTTTCCTTCTCTAATCCGGCTTTTTCCATCGCCTGAAACGCTGCTTCTTCCATGAGCACGCGGTGCGCCTTCTCGTACGACTCCTCTCCGAGCCATAAATCTTCGTGAAGAAGATCAAAGTCTTCCGCGAGGCGGCCGTTCGCCTCAAACGGCCCGCCGACCGCCGCTGTTGCGATGATTGCCGGCTTGTTCGCAAACACCCATGTGCGGTGCCCTTTCAGCATTACAATCCCCCCCACTGGGTCGCAATCGTTTTGACAAGGGCGATGACAAACGCGGCAAACGTGCCGAACAAAATGACCGAGCCGGCCAGTTTAAACATGTTCGACCCGACGCCGAGCACAAACCCTTCTGTCCGATGCTCAATAGCAGCGGAAATGACGGCGTTGCCAAACCCTGTCACCGGCACGGCGCTTCCCGCCCCAGCGAATTGGGCGATCCGGTCATAAACGCCAAACCCAGTTAAAATCATCGACAAAAAGACCATCGTCGCCACCGTTGGGTTCCCTGCTGTTTGTTCGGTGAAGTCAAAAAAGTACATGTAAAAATAAGAAATCGCCTGTCCAATCACGCAAATGATGCCGCCGACGAGAAACGCGCAGGCGCAGTTGCGGACGATCGGGCGCTTCGTTTCCCGCTCTTTTTCAAATAAGTGATACTCTTGTTGGACTGGAGTCAATTTTTTTCGCTTTTCATTCGCCATAACGACACCTCTTATGTTTGCTCTTTGCTCAGCGCCTTAATGCGCCCGATTTCGCGGTTGACTTTTCGCCCATCCCAATGCCGTTTCCCCATGTTCGCTTTTAACTCCTTCGTTTTCCAAAAAATTTTCAAATCACTGGAAGAAATGATGTCATAACCAGGAAACATGTTGCGCAATCGGCTATCGACGTCCTTTTCAATCTTCTTTCGATTCCACCGCTGCAAATGCGGAATTTGATAAGCAACGAGCAACTTCTCGCCCGTGTTGACCGCGACAACATCCCGGACGTCGTCGCGTTGGCGCAAATAGGAGGCGGCCCGCTCGGCCGGCCCTTGGTCAAGCTCGGCGTTCTTCGTCGTCCCGGATGTGTGCGCCCGAAGCAAGTTTGCCCCTTGCAGCGATTGCTTTTGTTCGGTTTCCTCTTTTGCGCAGCCGCTGACCGCGATCACCACGGCGACAACGACCAACCACCATGTTTTCATCGCCATCAACCCATTCGTTTTATGTATTTCCGTGAAGCGGGGGAAAAGGTTGGCGTGCTGCCAACCTTCCCGCCCCCAACATAACATCCGCCTCAGCAAATGTTATTGTTGTTTATATTGTGGCTCTTCGTTTTGAATTTCTTGCACGCGTGAGTTCACTAAATCGATGACGGCTTGCGTTTGTTGAGCAGCTTGTTGGTAAAGCTGTTTAGCGGCTTGGTTTTCCGTTTGCAACGCAAACGTTTCAAAGCTGGCTTGAGCGGCTTTTAATCCCGCTAACGTTTGTTTCACTTGTGTAGCAACAGTCATGACTTATGTCCTCCTTAATGGTGTGGAATTGTTGGTGACAATCATTAGAATGTTTTTTTTGCCGCCGAATTATAATTGTAATTTTCTGTAAAACAACCAGTCATGTTTCCTGCTCCTTTAAGCGCAAAAAGGGCGCCTTTGCTCGAGGCGCCCTGATCGTTCATGATTTTTTATCGATTTTATCGGAATAACCGCGGCCGAGCGACGGGTTGTTTAAAATGCCGGCCATCACCAAAATGCTCAACAACGCATGGTACAGCTGTTCGTACTTGCCGAGGTCGATGTCGACGCCAAACGTCTCCAGCGCCAGTACGACAAACGACCCGATCCCGAGCCAAAGCCCGTAGTTTTTAAAACGCTCCACCGTTTCTGTCCCCCACTTGCTCTATGGCTAAATCCATGAGAATGGTCTCCGCTCCCCTTCGTCCCGGTCGTGGCCTCCTTCATGATGCTCTTCTTCATCCCGCACATCTTCGACCGCTTCGACCTCGTCGTCCATGCGATGCGGGAACAGCCACGGGTCGCGGATTCGTCCGCGCGGCGCAATCACAACATCATCAGCGTGAATGATCAGCTTATCGACATGAATGACTTTTGCTTTTTTTCGATCCGACATGCCCATCCCCCCTTCCTTTCGCCTAGTTGCACTGTTAGACTATGCAAGGAGAGGAAGCGGAGTATAGGCGCTTCTCACGGATTTGTGCTATTTCTTTACGACCGGCGGCCGGCCGCAGCCGCAGCCTCTCGGGCGCCGCACTGGCTGGGTTGTCGAGGTGAGCGCCCAAGCCGTCGGTTTGGGCGAGATTGGTTTCGTCATGGCCTCATCCCTCCAGATGAAAAAAATGTATGGCTACTGCTATTGTATGGCCCCATCGGCCAAGGGTGCCTCTCATTTTTCCTTGCGCTCGTCCGAGCGGGGCACAATCGCATTTTCTTGGCGCAGCGTGCGGAAAAACCAGCTGTCCGGCCGTTCTTCGTCACGTACTCCTCCCGTCTCTCCTTGCAGCTGCTGCAGCTGGCGGCGAAGTTCGTCGTTTTGTTTCATCAGCTGCTTTATTTGCTCATAACGTTGCTTGCTTTGGTAAGCCAGTTCCCTTAACACTACATTTTCTGCCTCTGCTTCTTCGAGCCGGCGCTCCAGCTCAGCAATCCGCTCAGCCAGCCGCCGTTCATCTATCCCTTTTGTTCCTGCCTTCGCCGCTCCCCGTTGTTCTCTCATTCGTCATCTCCCCCTTTATTTCATCGTCCGGCAGACGCCTGCCGACAAAAAATCCGCATCTGTCCCAACACATTTACCTATATCATTCATAGTATACAGTAGTCCCAAACCATTAGGCGTTGGGGAACAAATGAACGATAGGAGGAACGAGAAAATGGGCCATTACCGTCGCGATACGGAAAGGGTATGCATCAGAACACGCAAAATTTATGACTGGGTGACGCGGCAAATCGACGTGCCATTAAAAAGCTTCAGCGGCGATGATTTGGAAACGATTTTCCCATCGGACACTTGTCCGGGAGACGGGACGATTTGCGACTTTTTGGCGGCGCAAAACATGGACCCGCAAAACTTTGCCATTCGTTGTTTCTTGACAGACGCTGCCGGAAATCCAATCGATCCGGTTGTTGACCAGGATGCGCTGATTTGCCAAGAAATCATGCAGCCAAACGGCCGGCAGCCCGTCAACGTCACCCTTCCTTCCGGGGAGACCGTGACATTGCAAAAAGTCAAAGCGCTCGTCAAAGGACACGTCGTTGTGCAAATTGTCAGCCCGACCGGCACGGTGATTTGCCAATCGGCGCCGATTCCGTTTGCCACGGCGCAAACATTCATCTTATGCGCTCCGGAAGGCACGCAGCTCAATTGCCATATTTCCTTCTTTGAATGCGATACAAGCTTAGTTTGCACGGACAACTTCACTCAACTCGACGTTTCCATCACCTTATGCCTTGAAGTCCAAGTGGAAGC
Organism: Geobacillus sp. WSUCF-018B; assembly: GCF_002809985.1. Taxonomy (NCBI): domain Bacteria; kingdom Bacillati; phylum Bacillota; class Bacilli; order Caryophanales; family Anoxybacillaceae; genus Geobacillus; species Geobacillus sp. WSUCF-018B. The sequence goes on along the minus strand of NZ_PIJF01000007.1, from coordinate 59,129 downwards.
TGACGTCAAAATCGAAGTTGAAGCCCGCTTCTGCCAACCGCGCGAAGAACTTGCCGAAGCTGCGCTGTGCCCGACAACCAAATTCCCGCCACAATGCCCGGACGTATTCCCAGCAATGTAACGTCCCGCACCGCTTAGGCTGTTGTTCTCAACAACAGCCTTTTTTATATGGCATTTGCCTTCCGCGTATACATAAGATAAAAATGGAAGGGGTGGAAAACGAGTGAAAAATGCGAATGATGACCGGCACCTCCGCCTGCAGCAGCAAATTATTCACTACCGGTCTGAAGCCGCCTCGTGCAGGCAACAGATCAAGCAGCTTGAGGCCGAACTGGAAAAAGAAAAAATGCGCAGCGCCTATCTAAAAGAAAAATTGCGTGAAGCCGAAACAGTCAACGCCGAAATGTACAAGAAAAAGATCGCGGCCTTGGAGCGCCAGCTTTTGTTGTATGAAATCGCGCTCGAAGAGGCAGAGCATCGCGTCTCCGGACCGCAACAAACCACCGGCGCCGATCCAGCCGCTTCCGTGCTGGCGCTGTTTCATTACTCGGTTATGATCCCGACGCACCTTGATGAAGAAGAAATTGTCGTGATTGGCGACTTCATCATCCGCAACAGCGGAACCGCGCCGCTTCACCATCCGGTCGTCTGCCTCCGCATCTCGCCGCCGAAAGCAGCGGTGCTGAGCGGAAAAATTGCGCTCCCCCAAAGCGGGCGCGCCGCACAGGAGGGGCTGGCTGACAGCGGCGCCGAAGGTTGGACGTTCATCCAAGAAAACTGGCGGGAAAAAGTGCGGCAAAACGGCGAATATTGGATTGCCCCGCTCCATGGCGTCCCCATTGAACCAGGTGAAGAACGGCGCTTTTCCCAGTTTGAGATTGCGGTTCGACCGTCCGGCAACGTCCGCTCCCTGACAGTCGACGGCTTCGTATATGGCGCTGAACTGCCCAAAGGCGCCGCCGCGGCCAACCGCATCGCCGTCCAATGGTAAACGGAGCCCGCCCCATCCAATGGAGCGGCTGCTTTTCCCGGCCGGCTTCAGCCGGCCTCGTCTTGTCGGCAGCAACGATCTTTGCTTGACAGCAGCAGCGGGGGCATGATGCTTCAAGTATCCAAGACCAACCGAAAGACAATCTCCCGCCGGCGGAAGCCGTCGGCCAGCCATCCAGGCGGCAGCTTTCCGCTGCAGCCGGTCCGGATGACGCAAGCTATATAGATGCAATTTAAAGCTTTAACATTTTTCGTCTTTGCCGGTCATTGCATCCGACTGTCGAGTGACCGAACAACGCCGCTTAAAGACCCATGAATGGGTCTGTGAAGCGAGTCGTTGTTCGGTCTTCCGTCACGCTAAGGCGTGACGGAGGCAAGCCACACGCTTGCCTTCGACAGTCGAAAATGGGCAAACCACTTTTCTGTCAAGGATATGTTAAACTTCTTTGTTGCATCTATATAGCGTCTCTCCCCTTACGAGAGCCACTTGCTGACAACCGTTTCAATCAGCGCCGCCCCGCCGGCGACTGCGAGCAGCACGATCAGCGGCTGGAAAACGGCCGGCCAAGCAACAACCCCAATATAACAAAACGCTGCACACCATATCCCGGTGCACCAGTAGCAACTTAGCAGTTCGCCGATCCAGCGCCGCAATCCGCTGCCCTTCAAAATGAGAAATACTTCTTTTCTTCCGTCCGGAAGCTCCTCCTCCACCCATTCATGGAAAGGCCGGCGAAGCCAGGCGGTGATCGTATCGTATACGATGAGCCTCGTCAGGCGAAAGCTGGCTAAACAAAGAAGAATAAAGGAAAACGGGTCGTCCACGTTCCTCTCCCCTTTCCGCTCGCCGCGGCCGCAAAAGGAGGCGTGCACTTTTTTCCGCCTCCCCGGCCCGGCAGCAGGCGAACCTGCTCCGGTGCGGACGTTTACCCAAACGCTCTCCTACGCCAATCATATGATGGAGTATAGGTTTTTAACACAAGAGACAAGAAAGGAGGCGACACAATGTACCGTGTCTTTTTCGAGCGGCGGCCGACCCGCCCCCGCCTTTCCCGCGCTCTTTATGAACAGCTGACGGCACTTCCGCCGAACACAGAAGTGAACGTACACACCGCCAATGAGACGTATTACAATGCGCTTTTTCTCGATTTCGAGCCGCAGACGAACACCGTTTCGCTGTTGGTTGACCGTTTCTACGAAGATGGGGGGCGCCCGCTTTCCCTCAATGCGACTGCGATCACGGCAATCGATCTCCCTGCTTCCATGCGTTCCGATTCACAAAAACAGCTCGAGGACGAGGAAGAATAATCAAGAAAAGCCTTGCCGGCTTGCGCCAAAGAGCGCAGTCGGCCTTATTTTTTGCCGCCCCTTTTCGCCATGGCTGGTGCGCCTGTCTATACCAACTCGTTTCCCTTTACATACACTCTTATTAATCGACCATTGGCGCTAGGAGGAACTGATCGTGGCTTCAAAACGATCCCGCCTGTTGTTTGAAGTGTTGCACAGCTACGGCCTGTCGGAAACCGAGGTGGATATCGCCGGCGAGCTAAAAAAGGAAAAAGTATGGCTTCTGCAAAACAAAAAAACGGGTGAGCGGTGCGTACTAAAACGGCTGAATGAGGATAAAACACCTTTCCCGATTTTGCTTCATTCCAAACTGTATGAAACTGGATTTCACGTCCCAAAAATGATCCGGACAAAAACAAAGCAACTTTACGTTCAACGAAAAAACCACTATTACTACTTGATGGAGTACGTTCCCTCAAGCGGAAGCAAGCCCTCATTCCAGCAACGGATTGAATGGTTGGCCCGTTTTCACAAACACAGCCTATTCGACGATTGGATCGATCCCCATCCGCCGTCCTTCCCCGAACCGACCGACATACTGGATGCACACCAGGAAAAGACGGCGTATTTACAGAAACAGGCAGAGACCGTTAATAATGGGACCTCTCTTTCTCATATAATGAAACAGATGGCCCAGCTTGCGGCCAAAAGCTATGCGCTGCTTGAAAAAAGCGATGTCGCTGACTTTTGCCGTGAAGCGGCGAAACGGAAAGCCATTTGCCATGGGGATTATAACAGCAACAATCTTTTATTGGCCGAAAACAATAACGTGATGATGATTGATTTTGACCGCGCTTACTACGGCCTCCCGCTCGATGATTTTCGCTTTTTGCTCATTTCCTTAACAAGAAACCCGAAAAACAACGTGGTCAAAAGACTTCGGTCATTATTTGAAATCTATTTCTCCATTTGTCCGCTCTACGCTTCGTATCAAAGCGTCTACTTAGCTGATGCCATGTTTCCGCATGTGTTTTACAGCGAAATCATCGGCCAAGAGACGCGAAAGCGGGCGACAGGCAGCCAGCCGCCGTTGGACTTGCTCATCCGCCTCGCTGAGCAGGAAAGGAAAAAGTTCGCTTTTTTGTCCGACTTGTCGAAAAGCGAGGGATCAAGAACATGAAACGAACGATCGCCCATTTTATCCATGAAAAAATGAAAATTAACCAACGGTTTATTTACAACCAAATGGTTCGTTTGAAAAAATACCGGCCGATCATTATCGGATCGTTCGCCGATGACGGCAGCCATCCGTTTCCGCTTGTCAATTATTACCATCTTAACGATATTGGCCATTTCGGCCGCTTCGCCAAAAAGCAAAACATCGTCGCCATTCACGCCCATCATGGAAAACACGCCGTTGAAATTCTTCCGCTTTGTGTTGCCCATGGCATTCCCCTTATTGTCAGCATCCGCGGCCGCGACGGGTCGGCGAAATATAACAGCTTCCGGCGCAACCAAAAGCGGTACAGCCTGCTTAAAGAGCACGGAGCGCTCTTTCTTCCCGTTTGCCGTTACCTGGCTGACGAACTCGTTACGTTAGGATTTCCCCCAGAAAAAATCCATGTCCTCTACGGCGGCATTGAGCTTGATTTATTTCCGTACCGCGAACGGACCATTCCAGCAAGCGGGGATATCATCATTCTCTCAATCGGCCGGCTCGTCGAGAAAAAAGGGTTTTTAACGCTCGTGCGCGCCTTTTGGCGCGTGCGGGCGAAACACCCGCGCTGCCGTCTCCGCATTATCGGCGCCGGAAAAGAGGAAGAAAACATCCGCCGGCTTGTCAATGAGCTCGGTCTCGCTCCGTTTGTCGAATTGCCCGGCGCTATGGATGCCGCCGCCATTGCCCAAGAAATGGACCGCGCCCATCTGTTTTGCTTGGCAAGCGAGACAGCTCCGGACGGAGACATCGAAGGCATTCCGAACGTCCTGAAAGAAGCGATGGCAAGCGGGCTGCCCGTTGTCTCAACCAACCATGCCGGCATCCCTGAATTGATCGAACACAGACGCACCGGCTACCTCGCCCCAGAAAAAGACGACAAAGAGCTCGCGAACGGCATCTGCTTTTTCCTCGAACATCCGGAGCAAGCCCCCTTGTTTACCAAACAGGCGCGCAAGGTGATCGAACAACGGTTTAACCTTGCTAAGCAAATGAAGGAACAAGAGCGGCTGTATGATTTAATAGCCAAAAAAACCAGGTAATGAATACCTGGTTTTTTCATTTCTCTTTCCAAACCGCCGAAAGAAGCGCCATATAACCGTCGGATGTCCCGATGTCAAACCGCGCTCCAGCGACGATCTTCCCTTCGCATCCTTCCTTGGCCGCTAAGCGGCGGATCGCTTCCGTCAGCTGAATTTCTTCTTCCCCGGAGCTTGGCAGCGCCTCCAAGTGCGAGAAAATGGCCGGCGTGAACACATAGCGGCCGATGACGGCCAAGTCGGATGGCGGATCGGCTTTTGGCTTTTCCACCATATCGTCGATGCGGTACGTCCCATCGGCAAGCGGCTTCCCGCGGATAACCCCGTATTTGTGCAATTCCTCCGGCTTCACCCGATTAAGGCCGACCACGCTTTTTCCAGAGCGCTCATAATGCTCGATCAGCTGCCGAATGGCTGGAACGCCGTCATGCAAAACGATGTCGTCAGGCAACAGCACGGCAAACGGTTCGCTCCCGACAAATGACTTGCCGAGCCGGACCGCATCCCCCAATCCTCTCGCGTATGGCTGGCGCGTATAATACAGCCGTCCTGGCGGAATGAACTCATCTTTTAGCAAGTGCGCTTTGTTTTGCCGCTCTAAAAACGCTTCAAGCTCCAAGGAGCGGTCAAAATAGTCGACAATTAAATTTTTCGCCCTCGATACGATCATGAGCAGCTCTTCGATTCCGGAGGCAAACGCCTCTTCGACAATGTATTGGATCGCCGGTTTGGCGCCGATTGGAAACATCTCTTTCGGAATCACTTTCGTCACCGGCAAGCTTCTTGTCCCATATCCGGCCGCGGGGATGATCGCTTTTTTGACCATCGTTGTCCCCCCTTGTCTTCTTTTTATACCTTATCGTATTCGCTTTCGAATGGCAGGGAAGGTTGTCCGGCGAAAATAGGCCACGTCATTTCCAGCGTTTTAGGCGCTTGCCATATGGCAAACAAAGCTTGTCCATTAATACGCTATAAAAGCCGGACATTTCGCGAAGGAGGTCTATAAGTCATGAACATTTGCATCATCGGTGCTGGCTACGTCGGACTGACCACTGCAGCCGTCCTTGCCGAACTGGGGCATGAGGTGCATTGCATCGATCATGACGAACAGAAAATCCGCCTGCTCAATGACGGAAAGATCCCGTTTTATGAGCCAGGATTGGAGGAACTGATCACCAAAAACTCTAATTATTTAACATTCAGCGGCCGCTGGGACTACATCAAACGGGCAGCCGTCATTGTCATTTGCGTCGGCACCCCGCCGCGGCCGGACGGCAGCACCGATTTGCGCTATATTGAAGCCGTGCTCGACCGCTTGGCAACGACGATCAAATCGTACAAAACGATCGTCACGAAAAGCACTGTCCCGCCGGGGACGAATGAATGGATGCGTGCCGAGCTTATCCGCAAAGGAGTGAAACCGCAGTTGTTCCGAATCGTATCCAACCCAGAGTTTTTGCGGGAAGGGTCGGCTGTCTACGATATGTTTCACCCAGACAAAATCGTCGTCGGACTCGAACCGGATGATGACCGATCGCTCGCCGTCATTCAAGGAATGTATGCCGGCATCAACGCCCCGTACGTCACAACGAGTTTGACCGGCGCTGAACTGATCAAATACGCCGCCAACGCCTTTCTAGCAATGAAAATCTCATTTATTAACGAAATGGCGCGCATTTGTGACGCGTTTGCCGTCGATGTCAATGACATCGCCCGCGGGATCGGCCTCGACCCGCGCATCAGCCCGCACTTTTTGCAAGCCGGACTCGGTTACGGCGGCTCCTGTTTTCCAAAAGATGTGAAAGCGCTCGAACATGCAGCGCGTTCACGGCAAGTGGAACCTCATTTACTGAAGGCCGTGCAGACCGTCAACACCACCCAACTCGATCTATGTCTTCAGAAGCTGCATGAGCAGCTCGCCCCACTGGCCGGCAAAAAAATCGCCGTGCTTGGCATCGCCTTTAAGCCCAATACGGATGATACGCGGTTTTCCCCCGCCGAAGCGCTCATCCGCCGCTTAAGCGAAAGCGGGTGCACGGTCGCCGCCTATGATCCGAAGGCAAAGCTCACGGCTCCCCCCGCCAATGTCAAACAGGCAAAGTCTGTTTACGAAGCGGTTCGGGAAGCGGATGGTTTAGTGATCGCCACCGATTGGGACGAATTCCGAACGCTTGACTGGTCGCAAGTGAAAACGATGATGAACGGGACGCTCGTGTTTGATGGCCGAAATTGTTTGGACCGCCGCGCTGTCGAACAAAGCGGTTTATGCTATATGGGGGTGGGGCGCGGATGAACATTCTCGTCACCGGGGCAGCCGGGTTTATCGGCTCCCATTTATGTGAAAAATTGCTCGAAGATGGCCAACACCAGGTGATCGGCGTTGACAGCTTCATCGGACCAACGCCGGCGCCGCTCAAGGCGAAAAACATCGCCGGTCTGCAAGCCCATCCGCGGTTTGCGTTAGTTGAAGCCGATTTGCTGACTGCCGATTTGCCGGCGCTGCTGCAAGGGGTGGATGCGGTGTACCACCTAGCCGGCATGCCCGGTGTGCGTACGAGCTGGGGAACAGACTTTGCCGCCTATGCCGTCCATAACATTTCCGCCACCCAGCGGCTGCTTGAAGCGTGCAAAGACTTACCGCTTGAGCGGTTCATCTATGCTTCGACCTCGTCTGTTTACGGCGAGCAGAGCGGCAGGCTGTCAGAATCTCTCGAACCGCTTCCGCTCTCCCCGTACGGCATTACAAAGCTGACCGGCGAGCATTTATGCCGCGTCTATTTCCGCGAATTCGGCGTGCCGATCGTCATTTTGCGCTACTTTACCGTCTACGGACCGCGCCAGCGCCCGGACATGTCATTCCACCGCTTTATCCGCCAGCTGCTGGCCGGCCAGCCATTGACCGTCTTTGGCGACGGAACGCAATCGCGCGATTTTACGTATATTTCCGACTGCATTTCCGGAACGGCAGCCGCCCTCGAGCGCAAGGAAGCTGTCGGGCAAACGATCAATATCGGAGGGAAAGAACGGGCATCGGTTCATGACGTGATTCACCTGCTGGAGTCGCTGACGGGAAAACAGGCGACCATCCACTATGCGCCGGCCGCCCGCGGGGAGCCGAAACAAACGTGGGCCGACTTAACGAAAGCGGAGCAGCTGCTCGGGTACAAGCCGGTTGTGACACTTGAGAACGGCCTGCAAAAAGAAATCGAATACATCCGTTCATTGTATGGGGATGAACGTTCATGAACATCGCTTACGTTTGCACAGAAAAACTGCCTGCCCCGGCGGTGCGGGGCGGGGCCATTCAAGTGATGATCGACGGGATTGCCCCCTTGATCGCCCGCCGCCATGATCTGACGATTTTTTCCATTGATGATCCGCTTTTGCCGTCAGAAGAGACAAACGGACGCATCCGCTACATCCGTTTTCCAAAGGCCACTTATGAAACAGACGTAGCCCGTGCGCTTTCGGCGTGCAAGTTTGATGTCGTCCACGTCTTCAACCGGCCCGTTGCGCTCGCCGATTACCACGCCGCGGCGCCGCACAGCGCCTTTGTATTGAGCCTCCATAACGATATGTTTTCGCCTCTGAAAATCACAGCAGAGCAGGCAGAGCGGGCGCTCAACGCCTGCACCTTGCTGACGGCTGTCAGCGAATACATCAAACGGACGGTAACCGGCCGTTACCAAGTCGATCCTCGGAAAGTCAAGGTCATTTATTCCGGAGTCGATCTGGCGCCATACGTTCCTGCCTGGACGGAAGAAGGAAAGCGCATCCGCCGGGCCGAACGGCAAGCGTACGGGCTTGCCGACCAACCAGTCATCCTGTTTCTCGGCCGGCTCAGCAAAACAAAAGGACCGCATTTGCTTCTGCAATGCTTGCCGTCCCTGTTGGCCCGCCATCCGGAAACAGTGCTCGTCATTGCCGGCGGGAAGTGGTTTAGCGACAACAGCCGAAGCGAATATATCGACTGGCTGCATGAGCTGGCGGCACCGTTTGTGGAGCACGTCATCTTCACAAACTACATCCCGCACAGTCGCATTCCGAAACTGTTCTTAATGGCCGACGTGTTTGTGTGCAGCTCGCAATGGCACGAGCCGCTCGCCCGCGTTCATTACGAGGCGATGGCCGCCGGCATTCCGGTCATCACGACCAACCGCGGCGGCAACGCCGAAATCGTCCGCCATGGCGAAACCGGACTAGTCATCGACGACTATCCAAACCCGCACGCTTTTTTGGAGGCGATCGATTACATCCTTTCAAACAAACAGGAGGCGGAAACCATGGCAAAAAACGCACGAAAGCTCGTTGAAGAGCAATTTCAATTCGAACATGTGGCCCAGCGGTTTGAAACTGTTTATACGGAAGCACACTCCTCTCTTTTTTCAGACCAATAAGGCTGCCTAATGGTTTTTTAAGGCGGTCTTTTCTTTTGTCCCCAGCCCGCTTCGGCAAAACCGGCCACACCGCTTTTTTGGCCGTCGCCGCCCCCGTTAATGACCTCCCGCCGCATCCGGCGTCAGCAGCCGCAACCGAGGCATAGAAGAAATATCCTTACAGTAATGAGCTTACCCAATCCAATTTCCTTCTACATACATACCCTAGTAGCAATCCCTCATCTTTTGAGGAAACCATCTGAAATACCCGGCAGGAGGGATAGCGTGAAGCCGATCGTCATTGAACCGTGGCCTGTTGATGAAACGACCCATGAATTTTTTGTCCCTGATTATATTATCCAGCTGGCAGAAGAGGTGCTGAAACACTACGATTTATCCGTTCAAAATATGCAAATCGTCACAACCAAACCGGATAAAGGGGGGGCGATTTGGAAACTCGAAACAAAATCTGGCCCGAAAAGTTTGAAACTGCTGCACCGAAGGCCAACAAGAAGCTTATTCAGCTTGGGAGCGCAAGAATACCTGGCAGAGGTGCGCAAGGCGAGAGTGCCGCCGATTGTCAAAACGAAGAGCGGGAACAATTATGTGGAAGCAGGCGGAAAACTGTGGTTTGTGGCCGAATGGATTGAACCGTTGACGCCAGTCACAAAAGATTTGGAAGGGGCCAAGCAGCTTTGTTACGCCCTTGGCGAATTCCATCGCCTAAGCAAAGGATACATCCCTCCGCAGAAGGCAGAAATGGCCTCACGGCTACACAAATGGCCAAAAAACTATGAAAAGATGATCACCAAAATGAGCTGGTTTCGGAACATTGCCCACTGTTACCGTGAAATGCCGGCAAGCTCGCCATTGCTGGAGGTCATCGATCAATTTGAAGAACAGGCGCGAAAAGGCATGGAACGATTCCGTCAATCGAAATATTGGGAGCTAGTCGGACAAGGGACGACTGGTTGGGGATTGGCTCATCAAGACTATGGTTGGTCCAACGGCCAAATGGGAGCGGACGGAATGTGGATTATTGACCTTGATGGAGTGGCGTTTGACCTTCCCATTCGCGATTTGCGAAAACTCATCAGCGGCACCATGGCGGATTTATACCGGTGGGATGCAAAATGGGTTCGGGAAATGATTCTCGCGTACCATGAAGCGAACCCGATCACGCCTGAATTGTACGAGATTTTGATGATTGACTTGGCCATGCCAAACGAATTTTACAAAAACATCAAAGAAATGGTCTACGAGCCCGAAATCTTCCTCAATGAACAAACAGCGCAATTAACTCGAACAATCGTCGAAACTGACCAGTCAAAATGGCCCGTATTGGCGGAGATCGAAAAAGACTGGAAAGGAGTGGGGCCAACGTGAAGATTTTGATGGTTTGCACAGAAAAACTCCCCGTTCCCCCTGTGCTCGGCGGGGCGATCCAAACGTATATTGCCGGCATTCTCCCACATGTAAGCCGCTTCCATGATATCACCATTTTGGGCATCAGCGATTCATCGCTACCCGAAGAGGAAACGATCAACGGGGTTCATTACGTGCGCGTACCGGGCAAAGTATTTGAAATATACCGGGAAAACGTTGTTCGTTATGTGGAAGCGAACGAGTTCGATCTCATCCACATCTTTAACCGCCCCCGCCTTGTCCTTCCGATCCGGCAGGCGGCTCCTTACGCCAAAATTACGTTAAGCATGCACAACGATATGTTTCATCCGGAAAAAATCGACCCGGATGAGGCAGCGGCAGCCATCGCAGAAGCAGCCTCCATCGTAACGGTCAGCGATTATATCGGCCATGTCATCCGCAGCCTATACCCGCAGGCATCGCCAAAATTGCGCACGATTTATTCAGGGGTGGACAGTGAACGATTTTTGCCGGGGAACCATCCCAAAATGCAAAAAATCCGCAGCGACATCCGACGGGCGTATGGACTCGAAAACAAAACGGTCATTTTGTTCGCCGGCCGCCTGTCGCGCAATAAGGGAGTCGACAAACTCGTTTTGGCATTGCCGGAGCTGGCCAAAAAGTTTAAAGACATAGCGCTTGTCATTGTCGGAAGTAACTGGTTTAGCGAAAACGATATTACCGATTATGTCGCATACGTAAGAGCGCTGTCCAAAAGAATGCCTGTGCCCGTCATCACAACAGGCTTTGTCTCCCCAAATGAAATCCAAAATTGGTTTGCGGCTGCTGATGTGTTTGTCTGCACTTCCCAATGGCAGGAGCCGTTGGCGCGCGTCCATTACGAAGCCATGGCGGCAGGCCTTCCGATCGTCACGACAGCCAGAGGCGGCAATCCAGAAGTCATTTTGGCGAATGAAAATGGCCTGATCGTGGAAAACCCAGAGAACCCAAGCGATTTCGCCGACAAGATCGCCCAAATATTATCCAATACATCTTTGATGAAAAGAATGGGCGAAAAAGGACGCGAGCTGGCTGTTTCGCTGTATCATTGGGAGCGGGTCGCTTCGGAGTTATTGGAAGTGTGGGAGCAAGCCAAAGAATTCGAATCAACAGCTGCTCTCACAACAGAACTGCAAACAGAAGAGGCATTCGGACAACCGGTGTCGCCTCAAACGGACCCAAAAGAAACGGAACGGTCGAAAAAGAATACAGCGGCGCGGACAATGCCTCCCAAAACAGAAAAAGCGAATGTGAAAAACGAAAAACGGAAGAAAAAACGTGCCGCCTCACTGGCAGACGATCAACAGAGCGCCAAACAAAAAGAGGCGATGGCGTCACAAACCGAAAGCGCAAAAGGCGCTCCTGCCCCCCGGAACGTGCAAACCGGCCGCCATTCGAAACCTTTTACTATTGCAAGCGGCAACCGACAGATGCCAGGCTCGGCGACAAAAACGCATTTGAACCGCAAACGGGCTCAAGCAAAACATGATGACAAGCCTTTTGCAATTGCAAGCCTTCCGGGCGCAAATGGACCATCGTCAGCAAGAAAAGCGGCAAGCCTCAAAAAATAAACCGCAAGCCAAACGGGAATGTCTCCTGCAACAGTGAGGGGCGGCATGAACTATGGCCATCCCTTTCCCGACGATGCACCGCATCCGGGCAACGCTGTGCTTCGACGCGGGAAAGGGAAACCGTTATGGCAGAAATCCGATCATCGTTACGGAAACAAGTCCGGCGCGGCCGATAACGGTTTCGTTCCCCCGCTCGTCGGCGATCACCAATTCATCCGCTGTGCATCGCTTCAGCACACCTTCATAGCTTTGCTCCTGCGTGACAAACTGACATTTAAGCGGCGGCAAATGGCCGGGCAGCTTTGTTAAAAAGACGAGCTGTTCGTCAAGCGGCATCGCTTGAAATTCCTTTTTGGAAAGAAACGCCTTCGTTTCTTCTCTTGTTTCGTCTTGTTCATCGATGGCGCCTATTGCCGTCTTTTCTGTCCGGCTGGTCCACGTAAACGTCTCTTGCATATGCGCAGTGACGCGCACCGGTTTCGGCTGTACGATGTAAAGCAACGGCTCTGTTTCCATCGCCTTATGTTTGCGCATGCCGATCCTCCTTTCATGCTTGCCTTCTTTCTATATGTATGCCCCCCGTTCCAACAAATTGCTCTTCAGACAAAAAACAGCCGCTCCGTATTTGGAACGGCCGGCTGGCTGCTTTAATATCCCAAAATGTGATACCCGGAATCGACATGAATAATTTCCCCGGTGATGCCGCGCGACAAGTCGCTGAACAAAAACAGCGCCGCATCGCCGACTTCTTCCTGCGTCGTCGTCCGGCGGAGCGGAGCGCGTTCTTCGATTTGCTTTAAAATCGAGTTGAAATCGCTCACCCCTTTGGCCGACAGTGTGCGAATCGGTCCAGCGGAAATGGCATTGACGCGGATGCCGTATTTGCCCAAATCGTTCGCCAAATATTTCACGCTCGCATCAAGCGACGCTTTCGCCACACCCATAATGTTGTAGTTTTGCACGACGCGCTCGCCGCCTAAGTACGTAAGGGTGACGATGCTGCCGCCTTCCGTCATCAGCTCTTTCGCTTCACGAGCCACCGCGGTGAGCGAATACGCACTGATGTTATGGGCGAGCAAAAAGCCTTCGCGGCTGACATTCATATACTCACCGCTCAAGTCTTCTTTATTGGCATAGGCGATGCAATGAGCGACGCCATGGATGACGCCGACTTGTTCTTTGATTTGCGCAAAACATTGAACGATGTCTTCATCTTTTGCCACATCGCACGGCAGCAGAAGCGAACGTTCGTCCCCAAGCGTATCGACCAGCGCCCGCACCTCTTTTTCAAACCGCTCGCCGGCATACGTAAACACCAACCGAGCGCCGGCAGCGTGAAGCGAACGAGCGATGCCCCAGGCGATGCTTCGTTTGTTCGCCACCCCCATCACGACATATGTACGTCCTTCCAACGATAAGACCATTCGTTCATCCTCCCAATTATCATTTATTCTTAGCACCAGGTGTTAATTCTATTATAGGCGATGCGGCAGACAATGTAAATGCGCGCTTTCTTTTTGCCTTTTGGCTCCTTCATGCTGCCGGCGGTTTTTCCCACTTTGCAAAACCGACTCAATTCGCTAATATGGTATATGGTACATTTGAATGGAGAGGATCGTTCCATGGATCATGACCGTTTTTCCCAATCGAAGCTTGATTATCACTTATTATTTCTTTTATTCTTAATGGCCGTGGTGAGCGCCATCGCCATTCACAGCGCGGAGCCGATGCTTCCCGAGAAGCTGCAGAACGTCAACTTCGCTTCCAAGCAGCTGCAATGGTACGCCATCGGCGCTGTCGTGATCGCCTTGACGATGATCATTGACTATGATCGGCTGTTTCAAATCGCTTGGTATTTGTATGGATTCGGGATGTTGCTGTTGCTTGGGCTGGAATTGAACGTCCCAGGATCAGTAACCATTAAGGGGGCGACGAGCTGGTATCATCTACCTGGAGGCAACTTTCAACCATCCGAGCTGATGAAAATTTTTATGATCATCGTCCTAAGCCGCATCATCGTCAATCATCGGGAAAAATACCCTGAACCCATGATCCGCGATGATTTCAAGCTGCTCGGCAAAATCGCCCTCACCGTGTTGCCGCCGCTCATCTTGTTGGCCAAGCAGCCGGACATGGGCATGTCGATGGTATTTACGGCCATCACCGCCACCTTGGTGCTCGTTTCCGGCATCCGTTGGCGCATCATTTTCGGCATCGTCTTTTCCGGAGTGGCGGCCGTGGCATCCATTGTATTCATATACTTTTATTTTCCGGACTTTTTTCATAAATATATCATTGAAGAAGATTACCAATTAAACCGGTTTTACGGATGGCTCGCACCGTATGAATATTCGACCGACCAAGGGTTTCAGCTCATCCGTTCGTTGATGGCCATCGGCTCGGGGGAGCTGTACGGGAAGGGGCTCGGCAATTTACAAGTGTACTTGCCTGAGGCGCATACCGACTTTATTTTCGGGGTTATTGCCGAACAGTTCGGATTCGTCGGTTCGAGCATCGTCGTTTCGCTCTTTTTCCTGCTAGTTTACCGCATGGTCCATATCGCGCTTGAGAGCAACGATTTGTATGGCAGCTATTTATGCGCCGGCGTCGTCGGCATGATCACGTTCCAAGTGTTCCAAAACATCGGCATGACGATCGGGCTGCTGCCGATCACCGGGCTGCCGCTGCCGTTTATCAGCTACGGAGGAAGCTCGCTCGCCACGTACATGCTGGCGATCGGCCTTGTCTTAAATGTCCATTCGCGGACGCGGAAATTTATGTTCGCGAGCGATGAATAGCCGCTTGCCCATCACCGGCAGGCGGCTTCGTTTTTGCCGGCCGCCACCCATTTTGCGGCTGTCCCGGCGCAATCTCCTCTTTTCTTTCTATTGTCTGACGGACATACTGGTAGTATACCGACCATAGTCAGAAAGGAGAGCATCCTATGGCCATTGACATTATCGGCGATATTCATGGCTGTCGCCGAGAATTTGTTGCGTTGACAGAAAAACTAGGGTATGTATGGAACGAAGGGATTCCCGTTCATCCTGGCGGCCGAAAGCTCGGGTTTGTCGGTGATTTGACCGATCGCGGCCCCGAGTCGCTAAACATGATTGAGATCGTCTCCGCCCTTGTCGAGCGAAAGCTGGCTTACTACGTGCCGGGCAACCATTGCAATAAGCTGTACCGCTTCTTTTTAGGGCGCAACGTGCAAATCGCCCATGGTCTTGAGACGACCGTCGCGGAATATCGCGCCTTGCCCCCGAGCGAACAGGAGATGGTCCGCCGCAAATTTATCCGCCTGTATGAGCAGGCGCCGCTGTACGCCGTTTTGGATGAGGGGCGCCTTGTCATCGCCCACGCCGGCATTCGCCATGATTATATCGGGCGGACGGATCAAAAAGTCAAGACGTTCGTCCTATACGGAGACATCACCGGCGAAACGAACCCGGACGGGACGCCGGTGCGCCGCGACTGGACGAAGCGGTATCGCGGCGACGCATGGGTCGTCTATGGCCATACGCCTGTCAAAACTCCGCGGTTTGTCGGACGAACCGTCAACATTGACACCGGCTGTGTGTTCGGCGGTGCGCTCACTGCGTTGCGCTACCCGGAAATGGAGACCGTCTCGGTTCCGTCATCGATGCCATACGTTCCGGAAAAATTCCGTTCGTTCCCGTAACCGGCGCTTCATGAGCGCATCGTTTCAATGAGATGCGCCATGTCCCCGGGAAGCGGAGCGGCAAATGTCAACCAGCGGCGCGCAAACGGATGGAAAAACGAGAGCTGACGGCTATGGAGCGCCTGGCGGTCGATCATCTCCCGACTCCCGCCATAGAGGTCATCCCCAGCGAGCGGATGGCCAACATAAGCCAAATGGACGCGGATTTGGTGCGTACGTCCGGTTTCAAGCTGCAGCGACACGTGCGTATAGCCGCGAAGCCGCTCGAGCACCCGGAAATGAGTGACCGCCGGCTTGCCGTCCTCCCGCACTTCGCGGGCGATGATGCTGTCTCCCCGGCGGCCGATCGGCGCATCAATCGTCCCTTCGTCATCAACCATGACGCCGTGGCAAATGGCCTCATATGTGCGCGCCACCTTCCCTTTTTGCTGGAGCGTGGACAACAAATGGTGAACGTGGCGGTGCTTGGCAACGAGCACAAGCCCGGACGTGTCGCGGTCCAATCTTGTCACAATATGGACGGTTGAATCGAGCCGCTGCCTTCGGTAATGGTGCAGCAGGCCGTTGGCAAGCGTTCCGCCCGGATGATGGCGCGACGGGATCGTGGCCAACCCGGCCGGTTTGTCAACGACAAGGATGTAATCATCTTCGTACACGATATGAAGCGGCATCTCTTCCGGATCCATCCAATCGCTCGTCCGCTCCGGCGGAAACACAACCGACAGCGTCTCACCGGCACGCAGCACATGGCGGACGGTGACGGGCCGACCGTCAACCAACAGCGCCCCGCCATGGAATTTAATATCGGTAAGCGCCGTCCGCGAAATGCCGTTCTCTTGCAAAAACTGGCGCAGCAGCTTTCCGTCATGTTGTTGATCGATCAAAACGGTCAGTGTAAACGGCGGCATGTTTGTCTACCTTTCCATCAAAATCGTGATCGTGTACCGACGCCGGCGCGCTTCCTCCGCCGAAACAGCAGCCGACCAGCAGCCGGATGGGCATCAATCGGCGATGAACGAATCGCGCACCCGCCGCCAAAACGGAAACGGCCGAAAACGGGCGAAACGCACTTTCTCGTCGGCGACCCGGCATTGAATCGATTTGACTTCTTTATGTACGAGCGACAAATGGTCGACCGTAATTTGAAAATCGATATGGTTGACCGGCTTCAGCAAGCACGTATGGTGCGCCGGCAGCACAAGCGGCGAGCCGATCGTCCGGAAGACGCGGTTGTTGATGGATGCCATCTCCGTCACTTGAATCGCCTCGAGCGACGGGTGCAAAATCGCCCCGCCGAGCGCCTTATTATAGGCCGTGCTCCCGGTCGGCGTGGAAATGCACAGCCCGTCGCCGCGGAACCGCTCAAACAAATCACCGCGAATTTCAACATCCATGACGAGCGTCCCACTCACACATTTCACCGTGCATTCGTTGAGCGCTAAATACTTCGCCTCGCGCCCACCGTTAATGTAACGAATCGTCACCTCAAGCAACGGGTACTCCACCACTTGATACGGTGTTTTGGCGATGGCAATCACGAGCTTTTCGATTTCTTCCGGCACCCAATCGGCATAAAAGCCGAGATGGCCGGTATGGACGCCGACAAACGCCGTCTTGTCCAACCGATGGCAATAGCGATGGAACGCGTACAACAGCGTTCCATCCCCGCCGACGGAAATGACCAAATCCGGCGCTTCCTCATCATAGCGCAAATCAAAATCAAGCAAATACGTCTTCATCTTCTGCGCGAGGGCGTTCGACACATCATCCCCTTTTGACGTAATGGCGAAGGCCAGCGGCGCATCAGTTCGTTTCATTGTCCTTCCCCTTTTGCTTCTTGTTTTCGTGAAAAGGCGGCCTGCGCTTCTTGAATTTCAACGCGGATTTTCGACATTTCCTCATCGAGGCGGTAGGCAGCCTCCGCCGCGCGCTGCAGCCGGGCTTTAATATCTTCCGGAAAGCGGCCGCTGTATTTGTAGTTCAGAGAGTGTTCGATCGTCGCCCAAAAGTTCATCGCCAGCGTGCGGATTTGAATTTCCGCCAAAATATTTTTCTCGCCGCGGATCGTCTGCACCGGATACCGAATGACGAGGTGGTATGAACGATAGCCGCTTTCTTTCTTTTGCGTGACATAGTCGCGCTCCTCGACGATTGTAAAATCGTTGCGCTGGCGCAGCAGCTCGACGACCGTTTTAATATCGTCGACAAACTGGCACATGATGCGCAGTCCTGCAATATCTTGCATCTCTTCCTCGAGGCGGTCGAGCGGGATGTTTTTCTTTTGCGCCTTGTCTAAAATGCTGGCAACCGGCTTCACGCGTCCGGTGACAAACTCAATCGGCGAGTGCGCTTCAATCATCTCAAACTGGGCGCGAATGCCTCGCAACTTTACTTTCAGCTCTTCGACTGCCTGCTTATACGGGGCTAAAAACAAATCCCAATGGTTTACCATCGTACCACCTGCCTATCTATTTTCAATTTCCTGACAGCCTGGGCCAAGAGAAAGCATCCGCACCTTCCCAGCGCCGCTTTGACGGTAAGCGGCCTTTGGCGCGCTCCGCCTCCCCTCACGCCCAAAGGCAGGCAACCGGACGGCTCATCCGGTAAAAAACATCTCTTGTACTGCTCGTTCAAGCGCCTCGCCATAGTTGGCGTTGTCACGAATATTTTCGAGCAAATATGACAATTCATCGTGAAACTGTTCAAGTTCGAGCACTTCTCCCCCGCATTGAAGCCAAACCGGCTCCTTGGCGTCAAGCGCCTCTTTCAGCTCGAGCCACCATGGCTTCGGAACCATGACATATAGAAAGCGATCCTCGGTTTCCAATATATACACAAACGCCAATGCATCTGAGTCAACAAGCATATGGCGCTTCGGCATAACACCGGCGGGCAAAACAAGCGCATCATCAACCTTCAGCCAGAGCCGGCCGTCTTTTCGCTCTGCCCGCTCGACGATCCATTTTTCGTTCATGCTTTCTCTCCTTCCACACCAACCATCCGCCCTTTATTTTACCATATTCAGCCTATGCGGGCGAAATAATTGATATTCGCCGAAAAACAGCTGATAATAGAGGGAGACGATGATCTTTCCCGAGGGAGATTCACGATGCATCAAGAGGTCGAAATCGAATTGAAAAACTTGTTAACGGCAGCGGAATTTGCGGCCGTCCGCGCCGCCTTCCGGTTGGATGATGGCGCTTTCTTCCGCCAGGAAAACCATTACTTTGACACTCCGTCATTCGCCTTAAAAGAACGGGCGGCAGCGCTGCGCATCCGGGCGAAAGAAGGGCGGTTTACGCTGACGCTGAAACAAACGCGGGCGGATGGGGCGCTTCTCGAGACGCACGTGCCGCTCACCCCTTCCGAAGCGGAGGCGCTGCTCACGGGCGTGCCGCTGCACGGAACGATCGCGGCCTTGCTTGCGGAACTGGGCATTGATCCATCCAACGTGCGCCATTTCGGCTCTCTTGTCACCGAACGCGCCCAATGGCCGTACGAAGGTGGTACGCTTTTCCTTGACCGCAACTTCTACTTGCAAAGTGAAGATTACGAACTCGAATATGAAACGGACAACGCCAAAACGGGGGAGGAGCGGTTTTTGCGCCTGCTTGAGGCGCTCGGCATCCCGCGCCGCCCGGCGCCAAACAAAATCGCCCGCTTTTACGCCCGCATGAAAGAAATGGAGGAAAGACGATGACCGTTTCGCCATTAAAGCTGCTCATCGAATGGCAGGCGCTCAATGCGTTCTCACCCGGACGCTCCAGCCTGCTGCCATCGCCGGTGCCATCCTTGTTTTCAAGCTTGCTTGCCGAATCTCTCAGCCGCGGTGAGGAATCTTCTGCCGAGGCGCCTCAAGCTGCCCTAAGCGGTCAGCCACCGGCATCCGCCGGCCATCGCAGCGCCCCGCTCGAACATGAAGCGGGTGCTGCAACCAACTCATCTTCTTCCATCGATGCTTTAATCGCGGCGGCGGCGGAAAAATACGATGTTGACCCGCAGCTCATCCGCGCCGTCATTCGCCATGAGTCAAATTTCCGTCCCGATGCGAAAAGCCCGGTTGGAGCGCTTGGACTCATGCAGCTCATGCCAAGCACGGCAAAAATGCTCGGCATCAACAACCCGCTTGATCCAGCGCAAAACATCGACGGCGGCGTAAAATATTTGCGCCAGCTCCTTGACCGGTACAGCGGCAATATCACTCTCGCCTTAGCCGCCTACAACGCCGGGCCCGGGCACGTCGACCGCTATGGGGGCGTGCCGCCATTTGCCGAAACGCGGGCGTATGTCGAACGCGTGTTGAAAAGCTACCGCACATAAACGAGCGGCGTTCGAGTCACTTTGTTTGAGATCCATGCGTGCTGTTGATAAAATAGCAATCAAACGACAACGAATGATTTTCAAACAAAAGGAGCATCCGCGATGGGTGAACAATGGCAAACTCTTTATGAGGCGATCGGCGGAGAGGAGACGGTTGCGAAACTTGTCGAAGCATTTTACCGTCGCGTGTCCGCGCATCCGGACTTGCGGCCCATTTTCCCTGACGATTTGACGGAAACCGCCCGCAAGCAAAAACAGTTTTTAACACAATATTTAGGCGGCCCCCCTCTTTACACGGCAGAGCATGGACACCCCATGCTGAGGGCGCGCCATCTCCGCTTTGAAATCACGCCGAAGCGGGCGGAAGCATGGCTTGCCTGCATGCGGGCAGCCATGGACGAAATCGGCTTGTCCGGGCCGGCGCGCGAACAGTTTTATCACCGGCTCGTACTCACCGCCCATCATATGGTCAATACCCCAGATCATCTGGACAGAAAGGAGCATACCCTTGAGTGAGAAGTTTGCTGGGAAGACGACATCAACTTGCTACCCTTCCCAGCCGCTAGGCAACACGAACAAACCGCTCGAGCTGTATTTGTTTATCGATCCTTTATGCCCGGAATGCTGGGGGCTTGAACCAGTCATCAAAAAACTGACGATCGAATACGGCCGTTTTTTTACCTTAAGGCACATATTGAGCGGAACATGGGCGACATGGGGCGCGCACAAAGGAACAAAGCCGGAGGCAATGGCCAAAGCATGGGAATGGGCGGCTTGCCGCACCGGCATGTCATGCGACGGCAGCGTTTGGCTCGAAAATCGGATTTCAAGCCCGTTCGCCCCATCGCTCGCCATTAAAGCGGCGGAAATGCAAGGAAAGCGGGCCGGCCTCCGCTTTTTACGCAAGCTGCAAGAACAGCTCTTTCTCGAAAAACAAAATGTCTCTGATTTGTCGGTGCTCGCCGAATGCGCCGCCGAAGCTGGTCTTGACGTCGATGAATTTCTGCGCGATATGCACTCACCGGGAGCGGTAAAAGCGTTCCAATGTGATTTGAAAATCACGTCGGAAATGGATGTCGACGAAATACCGACGCTTGTCTTATTTAATGAAAACATTGAAGATGAAGGCATTAAAATTTCCGGATGCTATCCGTATGACATTTACGTCGAACTGATCGCCGAAATGCTTGGCTTCCATCCCAAGCCGTCTCCTCCCCCTCCACTGGAATCATTTTTAAGCCATTTTAAGTTCGTCGCCACGAAAGAAGTTGCCGTTGTGTACAATTGGACCATCCAAGAAGCGGAAACGGAAATGAAAAAGCTGCAGCTGAAACAAAAGGTCGAGCGGGTGCCTGTCAAGCATGGAACGTTTTGGCGCTATATCGAAAAAGCCCGCCTGTAGCGTGCGACCGACAAGAAAAAGCCCGGCCGAAGCCGGGCTTTTTCTTGTTGCCAAGACAACAAAGGGGATGGGAGAATTTGTTCACGGTCAAACAAAGGGGTATCAGGTTTTGTCTTCCGTTCACATCTTTATCTTACCAAACGCCCGACCGGATTGACAACCCGTTTGCTCGTTTGTTCACATTATTGTCATAATTCCCTTCCCCGTCGCTGTTTGTCATGACTGCATGGACAGCGGACATATATTGAACATAAAAGAACCGAGAAAGAGGCGAACAACGTGAAAAAACGAATCGTTTTATGCGTTTGGGCGGCAGCGGCCATCGCCGCATTTTTCCTTAACCTTTTAGGCCTTATGCGGCTGCTTCCCTTGTGGGCGACGATGCCGCTGTTGTTTTTGACGCTGCTTGGACTCGTGGCGTCTTGGAACCGCCGCCGCCAGTTTAAGGGATTTTCGTCAAAACGGCTGCGGCTGTAGGGAAAATAAGACGATATACGTTTTTCGATATGGATGCAGGCGTGGCGCTGCATCCATTTTATTTCCCAAGCAGCCGCTCCATTTCCTCAAGTTTTTCCGCAAATACTTGGCATGCCTGGCGGATCGGCTCGGCGCTCGTCATATCAACGCCGGCTTTTTTCAGCACTTCGATTGGGTAGTCCGAGCTGCCGGCTTTTAAAAAGTCAATGTACCGTTTCACCGCCGGTTCGCCTTCCTCTAAGATTTGTTTGCTGAGCGCTGTTGCCGCGCTGAAGCCGGTCGCATATTGGTACACATAATAGTTGTAATAAAAATGCGGAATGCGCGACCATTCCAAGCCGATTTCTTGGTCGACCACAATCTCATCGCCAAAATACTTTTTGTTTAAATCATAATAAAGCGAGGTGAGCGTCTCAGCCGTTAACGCTTCGCCCTGTTGCGCCTTCAGGTGGATCAGATGCTCGAATTCCGCAAACATCGTCTGCCGAAAGACAGTGCCGCGGAATCCCTCAAGATAATGGTTCAACAAGTACAACCGTTTCTTCTCATCATCAATCGTTTTCAGCAAGTGATCGTTCAAGAGCGCTTCATTGCACGTTGACGCCACTTCAGCGACGAAAATCGAATAATGGGCGTACGGATACGGCTGCGTTTTGCGCGTATAGTAGCTATGGACCGAGTGGCCAAACTCATGGACGAGCGTAAACAAGTTGTGAACGTTGTCCTGCCAATTGAGCAAAATGTACGGATGGGTGCCATACGCTCCCGACGAATACGCACCGCTCCGCTTCCCTTTGTTCTCGCGCACATCGACCCAACGGTTGTCAAGCCCTTCTTTGACGATCGCTACATACTCCTCGCCGAGCGGCGCCAGCCCGTCAAGCATATATTGCTTCGCTTCCTCGTACGTCACGTCCATTTTCACATCTTGCACAAGCGGCGTGTACAAGTCATACATATGGAGCTCGTCAAGCCCCAACACTTGTTTGCGCAGCCGCACATAGCGATGCAAAAGCGGCAAATGTTCATGAACCGTGGCAATCAAGTTGTCGTACACGCTCTCCGGGATGTTGTTGGCATCGAGCGCCGCTTGGCGCGCCGATTCATAACGGCGGACGCGGGCAAAAAAGTTATGTTTTTTCACCGTTCCGGCAAGCGTGCTGGCAAACGTGTTTTGAAACTTTTCGTACGTATGGTACACCGCATGGAACGCATCGCGGCGGACGCGGCGGTCCGTGCTTTCTAAAAAGCGAATGAACCGGCCGTGCGTGACTTCGACTTCCTCACCGTTTTCATCGATGATCGTCGGAAACGTCAAATCAGCGTTGTTCAACGCGCTGAACGTGTCGGATGTCGCCTGCATCACCTCGGCCGCCTGCGCCAATAACGCTTCCTCTTCCGCCGACAGCACGTGCGGGCGCTGGCGTGTCACTTCGTCTAAGGCGTGCGCGTATAAGCGAAGCGGCTCGTATTGCTCAAGAAACGAACGAAGCACCGCTTCATCGATGGATAAAAGTTCTGGGACGATGAACGCCATGGCGCTCGACGCCTCGCTGTATAAGCCCTTCACGCGGTCATTCAGCCCTTGGTAAAACGAGTTGGTCGTATCTTGGTCATAGCGCATATGGGCGTATGTATACAGCTTGCCGAGGCGCATGGATACTTCATCCTGGTATTGCAACGCTTCATACAGCACTTGCGGCGATTGCCCAAGCCGTCCTTTGTACTCGCCGAGCTTTGGGATCATCGCTTTCACCTGTTGGAACTCTTGCTCCCAGGCGTCATCAGTCGGAAAAATATCCTCAAGCCGCCACGTTTCCTCGACGGGGATTTCGCTCCGGGACGGAAGCGATTTTTTGGCCTTATTGTCTCCCACCTTTATGTCCCTCCTTTTAATATCGATACACGAATTATTATTCACCATTTTTGGCTGTTTTTCCTGTCTTTTGCTTATTTTTTCCGCCTCCTGACATCTCGAGCGCTGTCCAGTACGAGGCAAGCGCCGGCGTCCGCTCGATTTGCTCAAGAAGGGCGGCATCTTGGCGAATGACATCTTCGACCGTCGCCGGGAATGACAGCGGTTTGGCTAAGTACAACTGTCCACCGTCCTTGCAACGTACGTAGCCAAGCAGCCTGAGCCAATGCACATATTCGCTGACCGCCTGTCGGTAATCATCCCGTCCAACAAGCGGCAGCCGGCGCGGCATAAGCCGTCCGGTGCGGATTTGCTCGTCGACCCATCCCAACAACGACGCCATCGTGACCGGCCGCCCGGGCTGCCTGAGGAACGGCAAAAGCACGTACGTCTGCCAAATGAACGGCGCCGTCTCCCATAAATACCCCCGCGGCACTGGCCAGCCTGCTTCGGTCGGAAACAGTGACGGAACGATGCCCGCCTGGTAAAAATCAGCACAAATGCGGCGCACGGTTTGGTTCGGATAAAGCGGAAACGTCCGCCGCCATTGTTTTTTTCGTTCGAGCCATCGCTCCCAAAACTCGGATGGAAGCGGCAGCGGGCAGGGGGCCATCCAATCGGGGAACGAAAACGACGAAAGCGGAATCGAATCGACCACGGCCAATGTTCGCTGCACCGATAGCGGCAACGGGCGAAAAAGGCGGATGAAGCGTTTCGTCTCTGGACTGTAGTACCATATATGTGGAACGACTGAATGTGGAGCGCGATGGGCAAACAACCATTGAAACCGGGAGAGCTGCACTTCCCCCGAATATTTTGGCGAACGCCGCAAATGATGGGCTCCTAACACCCACAACGGGCGGATGCCAAGGAGACGGTAGCCGTCATTGCGTTCGCGAAACAGCGATTCATCGATCGTGGAACATTGGTATTCGAGGGCATAAAGGTGTGGGCCATGGCGGAACAATACGTCAGGACGCTGCTTGATGGCGGGCAAATACGGCTCGAGCTTCGCCTCCATGCCTTGGCGAATGAGCCACGCGAACAAGTCTCGCTTCCCAGTTAAGTGACGCTCCGACTCCGGTTCATGCTCGACCGGGCAGGCCGCCCCTTTTCGATGGGCGAAATGCGGCAAACGGTAGCGGCCCGACCGGAGCACCACTTCTTGACGGCACGCGGGACAAAAAAACGGTTCCTGTCGTTTCAGGCGCATCAGCCCCTCTCGTTCCCATCTTTCCGCCCCGGCAAGCGAAACCGTCCTGCCATCAGCGGCGAGAGCGACAAACAACATGATCACTTCCTTTCCAGTAAAAAATAGTTGTCCGTGAGCGGGAACAGCTGGAATTGTTCTCTGCTGCCCCCCCTTCACCGTTCGGTTCTTCCCTTTTATTCGTTGACCATCGCCGGTTTTCCTGCCCAAAGCCAAACTGCGTCGAAAAAAGTCCGCCGATTCGGCGGACTGGCGTTTACAAGCGGTTGGTTACAACAGAGGCGACAACAGCCGGGAGACCGATTCAGCGATACGCACCCGGAACGGGCGCTGTTGAAACTGTTCGTAGTCGATCATGGAAGCGTGGCGAAAATCTTCCAAAAAGTCGCGGACGAGTTTATGAATGCTGTCGGTATAATACAAAAAGGCGTTCACTTCAAAATTCAAATGAAAACTGCGCATATCCATGTTCGCTGTGCCGATTGAAGCCAGCTCGCCATCGACGACAATGACTTTGCTGTGCAAAAACCCGCGTTCATACTCATAAATTTTTACCCCTGCCTCCAGCAACTCTGGGAAATACGAGCGAGAAGCGTAAAAAACGATTTTTTTGTCCGGCCGCTTCGGCGCAAGCAACCGCACATCAATGCCGCTTAGCGCTGCCACTTTCAGCGCCGTCAAAATGTCTTCATCCGGCACAAAATACGGCGAAGCCACCCAAATCGACCGTTTCGCTGCTGTGATCATAGCAAAATACAGCTGCTTAATGACCTCCCACTTTTGATCCGGACCGCCGGCGATGAGCTGGACGCCGCCTTGCCCTTCTTCTACAATGAGAGGCGGCGACAAGTAGTCCGGCGTCAGCAGCCGCTCTCCCGTCATATAATACCAATCTTGCAAAAAAATAAGCTGCAACGTCCGGACTGCTTCGCCCCGGATCAACAAATGCGTGTCGCGCCAAAATCCGAAATACTCGTTTTTTCCTAAATACTCGTCGCCAATATTCAGCCCGCCGACAAAGCCAACACTCCCGTCAATGACGATGATTTTCCGGTGGTTGCGGAAGTTGATTTGGTTGCTTAAAAACGGCAGGCGCACCGGCGAAAACGGGATCATCTCAACCCCGGCAGCGCGCAGCTCTTCGATATAATCGTTCGACAGCTTCCAGCTGCCGACAGCATCATACAAAAAACGGACGCGCACGCCTTGGCGCGCTTTTTCCATCAAGACGCGCTTCAACTGTTGGCCGATTTCATCATGACGGACAATATAATATTCTAAATGAATATGGTGTTCCGCTTTTTCCAGTTCAGCAAAAATAGAAGAAAATGTCTCCTCTCCGTTCGTCAACACCGCCGTCTGCGAAGCAAGTGAAACCGGATGCTGGCCGATGCGATAAGCAAGGTGCAAAAGCGGACGCTGATGGGGCGCCATCGGCAGCCGTTCGACGGCAATCGGCGACGGCTCTTGAAACTTGAGCAGCACTGCCTCATCAAAATCGGCTTTCTTTTTATAGCGCCGTTGTTGCCAATAGTTGCGTCCGAACAATAAATAAAACAAAAAGCCGACAATCGGAAAGCTCCCCAGCACCGCCAGCCAGGCGATCGTCTGCGCCGGCTTTCGATTCTCAAGAGAAATGACCAGCGCAATAAAGATGACGGAACAAGACATCAATACGCTGAAAAGACCAAGCAGCTTCCCTTCCCAAAACCCGTTCGTCAATGCCAGCAACGCGCCGACAATGACGACGAGAATCGCCACTCTCGATGTGTTTCGCAACAAAACCCCTCCAACTGATGTTCCTCTTTCCCCTTATTCTTTATACTTGACTTCACGGCCAACGGTTTCACGGTTTTCCCTTCTCTTTCCTATCTAGAAGGGTCGGGAAAGCAGCCATTTTCTAAATAAGTGACCGACGGGTGCGAAAAAGCGTGCTGTTATAAAGCTTCTCCATTTGAAAACAACAGGGTCAACCCGCGTTTTCTGTCCGCCCCCTCCAAGCGCCCCAACAAAGAAAACGCCGATTTCTGGCGGCGAAATCGGCGAATGAACGAAAAGGTTATGGAGCTGGAAAATACCGTTTTACGGTCTCAAGCGCATTGTCGCCCATAATTTCAGTTCCGTATTCCTCAAGGCGGTAAATCGTCAGCTGTGAATCGTTTCCGTATTCCAGAAGAAGGCTGAGCATATTGTCGATATCATGCTCGCTATATTGTTCGGTAAATTGTACGAACAAGTAATAACGCCCTTCAAACTGGAATAAACGGTTCGACAAACTTGAAAAGTCGGCGCGGTGAGCCAAGGAGATGACGTCTTCAATGTCTTTGAACGAAATGATAAATTGAAGCACGTCTTGTGCTTCTTCGTCTCCGGCCGCATTGTTCCGCCCGAAATGGAAGTGATGGCCGAACAGCGATTCGATCTTCTCATCAGCCGAGAGCGAAAACTCGCGCCACTTGTCTTCCGGGAGCGGCAGCTCGAGCTTGCTTCCGTCTTTGGACAGCTGCGCTTTCGTTACAACAACCTCAAGTCCTTTCTCAAGCGCCTGCACTTGAATCCAAAGCGGACCGTCAAGCGAAAAATCGCTTTCGCCGTGAACCTCATCCATCATTTCCCAAAACAATTCTTCGCTCCGCTCCCGATTGTACCAAATTTCCTCACGGTCAAAACCGCGTTCCTCTATATCAACATACGAAATGTAAAATTTCACCGTATGGTCGTTGATGCGTTCAATTTCCATCTTCTCCGACTCTCCCTTCTAAACCAAAGAAATAAAAAGGGAAGGGATCGTTCCCCTGGACATTCTTCAAAACTTCTATCTTGTACTTTATATTTTATGACAAAAAGCGAAAGAAGGGAAATAAAAAAACGTATTTTTAAAAATTGGT
The DNA here is from genome assembly GCF_002809985.1 of Geobacillus sp. WSUCF-018B. Taxonomy (NCBI): domain Bacteria; kingdom Bacillati; phylum Bacillota; class Bacilli; order Caryophanales; family Anoxybacillaceae; genus Geobacillus; species Geobacillus sp. WSUCF-018B. The sequence continues at coordinate 31,330 of NZ_PIJF01000007.1, read as the reverse complement.
TATGAAACCGGCCATGTCCTACTATAATGGTGATGAACACGGACGGAATGAGGGACGTCTATGGTGGATGAATATTTCATCTCGATTTTATTAATCATTGGCATCGATGTCATTCTCGGCGGGGACAATGCGGTTGTCATTGCGTTAGCGAGCCGCAACTTGCCGGAACAAAAGCGGAACATCGCCATTGTCCTCGGCACGGCGCTGGCGATCGCCGTCCGCATTTTGCTGACCGCAGCGGTCGTATGGCTGTTGACCATCCCGTTTCTGCAGCTAGCTGGCGGCCTCCTCCTGTTTTGGATCGCCTTGAAGCTCATGGGGCAAAAAGACGAAAAACATGCCGCCATTAAAGCCGAACCGTCGCTTTGGAAAGCCGTCCAGACGATCGTCGCCGCCGATGTCGTTATGGGCATGGACAACGTCATCGCCATCGCCGGAGCATCCCAAGGCCATATGGGGCTTGTCATCTTTGGCTTTCTTTGTTCTGTTCCTATCATCATTTTAGGCAGCAAAATCATCCTTTATGCCATGGAACGGTTTTCGTTTCTGATTTATGCCGGCGGCGCCCTTTTGGCATACACAGCCGGAAACATGATCACTGCCGAAGAGCGGCTGCGTCCGTTTTACGACCCGCGCTGGGAGGCGTTGTTTCCGGTCTTAACGGCCATTCTTGCCGTTTTGCTCGGCTTTGCGGCCAACCGGCGGACGCGCGCCGTGCGCTGACCGGCAAGTGTGAAAAAACTTCTACATGGCAAGCCATGTAGAAGTTTTTCTTACCCGTTTACCAGCCGCTGCGCTTCGCGGAGTTGGTAGGCCCGCACTTTGCGCGGCAAAAAACGGCGGATTTCATCTTCGTTATAACCGACTTGCAGCCGTTTTTCGTCAATGATGATCGGCCGGCGCAAAATGCCTGGGTTTTTCTGAATCAGCTCGTACAAATCTTGCAGCGGCAAAGCTTCCAAGTTAATGTTCAACTTTTGGAACACTTTCGAACGGGTCGAAATGATTTCGTCCGTTCCCGTTTCCGTCATCCGCAAAATTTCTTTAATCTCTTCAACCGTGAGCGGTTCAGAGAAAATATTGCGTTCTACATAAGGAATATTGTGCTTCTCGAGCCACGCCTTCGCCTTCCGGCATGACGTGCAGCTCGGTGATGTGTATAGCTTGACCACTTCGATCACTCCTTTTGACAAGGAATCCCTTGCTTCCCTCGTCCGTCAGACGACAGACGTGCACCGCTATGCCGGTTTGACGTCTGACAGCATAGCGACACGGCCTGGACGCCAGTCTGGCGATCAGCCGCTTTGCCAATCGTTTGCAAATTGAAATGACTTTAACATAATATATTATACAATACATCGGCCAAGAAAGATATAGTTTTTCGATGATAAATGCAATTTTCTTTCTTTCCTCTTCCAAAGTGAAGGCAAATCCTCTACAATCAAAGTAGAAAAGGAAAAGGGAGGAAGAACCGATGGCCGGCTATTTCATCGACTTTGCCATTGCTTCGGCATTGATCGTCGTCCTCACCGCATTGATGGGGAACATCAGCAACACGATCGGAGAGCGGTTGTTCGGCCGAAACAAAAGCGGAAAGCATGTCGAGGCCTCTCGCCGCATCCAACAAGGATGGAAAGTCGTCGGAGGAAAAAATAACGCGCCAAAACAGGCGCATAGGTGAGCGCCGCCTCTTTCACCGTTCGCGTCATGCGGCGATGAAGGAGCGGCGCTTTTTTCGATTCGGCTAGGCATACATCGCCCGATACCGCTTATATTCTTCCTCTGAACAAAGCACAAAATGGCCAGGCGTAATTTCGCGGAATTCGAGTTCCTCTCCGTCTTTGTAGCCATGTTGCGCCGGGTCGTACATGATCCGCTTGCGCGTCCGCTCCGTTTCCGGATCTGGAAGCGGAATAGCGGAGAGCAATGCCTTTGTATACGGATGGATCGGATTGCGGTACAGCTCTTCCGATTCAGCGAGCTCGACCATTTTCCCGAAATACATGACGCCGATCCGGTCGCTGATGTATTTGACCATCGACAAGTCATGGGCAATAAACAAGTACGTCAACCCTTTTTCACGCTGCAGGCGCTTCAGCAAGTTGACGACTTGCGCCTGAATGGAAACGTCCAGCGCCGAGATCGGCTCATCGGCGATGATGAATTCCGGTTCGACGGCGAGCGCCCGGGCGATGCCGATCCGCTGGCGTTGCCCGCCGGAAAACTCATGCGGATAACGGCTCGCATGCTCGCGGTTCAACCCGACCGTCTCAAGCAGCTCATAGACGCGCTGCATCCGCTCCTCTTTCGTTTTCGCCAATCCGTGGATGTCAATGCCCTCAGCGATAATGTCGGCGACCGTCATCCGCGGATTGAGCGACGCATACGGATCTTGGAAAATCATTTGCATTTTTCGGTTTAACTCTTTCAGCTCTTTTTTTGATTTTTTGCCGTGTACGTTAACGCCGTTAAACAGTACTTCTCCGTCTGTCGCCTCATACAGCCGAATGATCGTCCGCCCCGTTGTCGACTTGCCGCAGCCCGACTCGCCGACAAGGCCGAACGTTTCCCCTTTATAAATGTCAAAGGTGACGCCGTCGACCGCTTTGACGACCTCGCCGCGGCCGGCCGGGAAGTATTGTTTTAAGTTTTTCACTTCAAGCAGCTTTTGCTTAGCCACGCGGCTTCCCTCCTTTCCGGGCGACGATGTCAGCAAACCGTTTCATCCGTTCGCGCACGATCGCCGGCGGTTCCACTTTCGGTGCCTTTTCATGCAACAGCCATGTCGCCGCATAGTGCGTATCAGACACTTGGAACATCGGCGGCTCGAGCTCATAGTCAATTTTGAGCGCATACGGATTGCGCGGCGCAAACGCATCGCCTTTTGGCGGATTTAACAAATCCGGCGGCGAGCCCGGGATCGAATACAGCTCCGTATCTTTATGATCAAGGCTCGGCATCGAGGCGAGCAATCCCCAGGTGTACGGATGTTTCGGATTGTAAAAAATTTCATCCACCGTGCCGATCTCCACGATTTTCCCGGCATACATCACCGCCACTCGATCGGCCATGTTGGCGACAACCCCTAAATCATGGGTGATGAAAATAATCGACATGCCGAGCTTTTTCTGAATGTCTTTCATGAGCTCCAAAATTTGCGCCTGAATCGTCACATCCAGCGCGGTCGTCGGTTCATCGGCGATCAAAATTTTCGGATTGCACGCCAAGGCGATGGCGATGACAACACGCTGGCGCATTCCGCCGGAAAATTGGTGCGGGTATTGCTTCATGCGCAGCTCGGCGTTTTTAATGCCGACCAGCTGCAATAGTTCAATCGCCCGTTTGCGCGCTTCCTCTTTCGACAGCTTTTGATGTTTTAAAATCGCTTCCATAATTTGCTTTCCGATCGTCATCGTCGGGTTGAGCGACGTCATCGGATCTTGGAAAATCATCGAAATTTTCGCCCCGCGGATCGATTGCATGTCTTTCTCCGACAGCTTGGTCAAGTCTTTTCCTTCAAATAAAATTTCCCCTTGCTTGATTCGGCTCGGCGGCGTCGGCAACAGGCGCATCAACGCCTTGGATGTCACGGATTTCCCAGACCCCGACTCGCCGACGATCGCCAGCGTTTCTCCCTTATACAAGTCGAACGTGACGCCGCGAACCGCCTGCACTTCACCGGCGTGGATGTCAAAGGAAATATGCAAATCGTTCACCTGCAAAATTTTCTCCATCGGTTTCACCCCTTCCGTCGGTTATTTGCGCATTTTCGGGTCAAGCGCATCGCGGATTCCGTCTGCCACCAAGTTGAAGCTTAAAATGAGCAAGCTGATGACAACGGCCGGAATAATCATCAAATGCGGATATGTTTGGATCGATTTGTATCCATCATTGACAAGCGAGCCAAGCGACGCTTCCGGCGGACGGATGCCAAGGCCGATAAAGCTCAAAAACGCCTCAGTGAAGATGGCCGATGGAATCGTGAACATCGTCGTAATAATGATCGGGCCGATGACGTTCGGGATCAAATGTTTGAAAATGAGCCGTGATGTCGGCGCTCCGAGCGTCCTTGCCGCCAACACGTATTCCATGTTCTTTAATTTCAACACTTGTCCGCGCACGATCCGCGCCATCGTCGTCCAACCGGTAATGACCATCGCCAACGTGATGGAAATGATTCCAGGCTCAAAAATCAAAATGAACAAAATGACCATAATTAAATACGGAATGCCGTTTAAAATTTCGATGATCCGCTGCATCACATTGTCGACGCGGCCGCCATAGTAGCCGGAAATGCCGCCGTACGCAATCCCGATCAATAAGTCGATCAACGCCGCGAGCAAACCAATGTAAAGTGAGATGCGCGTGCCATACCACGTTCTCACCCACAAGTCGCGTCCTAAGTCATCCGTGCCAAACCAATAGTACTCTTTCACGCCGCGCTGTTTATATACATCAACGCCGTTCGCATCCCGGCCGTCAAACGGAAGCCAATGAACATGCTCGAGCACCGGGATTTTCGGCGGAAGTTTCGCATGCCGCAAGTTTTGATCTTTATACGTCCGGTCGCTCGCCATCGGGGCGATGATCGCCATGAGCGTCAAAATGATAATCATCACGAGCCCCACGATCGCTGCCTTGTTTTCCCGAAGGCGAAGCCAAGCATCCTGCCAAAACGTCAAGCTCGGACGATTGATTTTTTCCTGCTCACCGACGTTCGGCGGGGCGGGCTGAAACCATTCCGGTGAAAGTTGTTCGTATTGTTGTTTCGCCATCATTTTTTCCCTCCCGCTAACCGGATGCGTGGGTCGACAACCCCGTACAACACATCAACGATAAAGACGGCCAAAATCAACAAGGCGGAATAAAACAACGTCGTTCCCATAATAACCGGGTAATCGTTCAGTTCAATCGAACGGACAAACTGCTCTCCAAGACCAGGGACAGCAAACAGTTTCTCAATGACAAGCGTTCCCGTCATTAAATTGACGGTCATCGGTCCTAAAATGGTAATGACGGGGATAAGCGAGTTGCGGATGGCGTGCTTGATGATAACCCCCGCCTGGCTGATCCCTTTCGCCCGAGCCGTCAAAATGTAGTCAGAGCTTAACACTTCCAGCATTTCCGTGCGCATAAAGCGGGCGATGCTGGCGATGACCCCGACAGACAGCGCCAATGTCGGGAGAATCGTATATTTGAAGCCTTCCCAAAAGGCGACCGGAAGCCATTGCAGTTTCACAGCGATAAAATATTGCAAAAACCCCCCTAACACAAACGACGGGATCGAGGCGCCCAACACCGCAATGACCGTAGCTGTGTAATCTTCCCAATGATTATGTCGAATCGCCGCGACAATTCCGAGAATCAACCCAACGATCGTCCCAAACACAATCGCCTGAAACCCGAGCTGGGCCGACGGGCCGATTCGATCGCTGATGAGCTCTGTCACTGGGCGGTTGTCATATTGGAACGATACCCCCAAGTCTCCTTTCAACAAATTCCCTAAATATTGAATGTATTGAACCGGCACGGGCTTATCCAATCCGTACTCTTTTAAAATAAGCGCCTTCTGTTCCGGCGTTAATTTCTCTTGGTTCTGAAGCGGCGAACCAGGCAACAGCTTCATTAAAAAGAACGTCAACGTCGCAATGATAAATAACGTGATAATCATATAAACGAACCGCTGAAGCGTATACCGCGCCATGACCGCACCTCCTCTGCTTTTCTATAATCTTCGTTGTTTTTCGACATTTTTCGCCTTGGCAGGCAAAAGGAGAGTATATGCCTAGGCATATACTCTCCTCCGCATTTTCAAGAGAACAACGGATTACTCGACATACGCCCATTTCAAGCTGTAGTCGGCGCCGAATGTATGCGTGACGAAGTCTTTGACATACTCGCGTTGCAAATAGGCAACGCCGCGTTGGTACAGCGGAGCGATCGGCATTCCTTCAAAGACGATTTTTTCTGCTTTCAGCATCGCATCCCAACGAGCTTGCTGATCGTTGGCAAGCGTCGTTTGCGCGTCTTTGATCAGCTTGTCGTACTCAGGATTCGACCAGCCTGTTTCGTTGTGCGGGCTTGTCGACGTCCAAAGCTGCAGGAACGTCATTGGGTCTTGATAGTCCGGACCCCAGCCGGAGAACGACAAATCATATTGCATGTTGCTTTCGAGCTTCAGTTTTTGTGCAAACGGTTGTTGCTTAATGTTGATCGTCAAGCCCGGCAAGTTTTGTTCAAGCTGCGCTTTCACATACTCGCCGATTTTCTTCGCGTTGTCGGTGTCATAGTTCAGCAGTTCAAGCGTAAATTTGTCTTTGCCCAGCTCTTTTTTCGCTTGCTCCCACAATTTTTTCGCTTCATCCGGATTGTAATTGACCAAATCGCCATTCACATCGCGGAAGTCTTTGCCATCCGGACCGGTGACGAAGTCTTTCGGAACGGTGAACTTCGCCGGAATCGAACCGTTGTTCAAGAGCGTATCGACCATCGCTTGCGTGTCGATGGCCATCGCAATCGCTTTGCGGGCGTTGACGTTGTTCAGCGGTTCTTTTTTCGTGTTCATGCGCAGCCAATAGAGCGACGGATCCAATTTCGTATGGAAGTTTTTGTCGTTTTTGTACTTATCCACGAACTCCGCCGTCAAGCCGACGCGGTCCGCTTGTTTTGTTTCATACAAGTTGACGGCCGTTGCCGTGTCTTTCACAACTTTCACATTGACTTTTTCCAGCTTGACGTTGTCTTTGTCCCAGTAGTTTGGGTTTTTCGTATATACCCAACCTTGTTCGTGCTTCCACTCGCTCAACACGAACGGGCCATTGTAAAGCGTCGTATTAGCTTCGAGACCGTATTTGTCGCCTTGCGCTTTCACAAATTTTTCGTTTTGCGGCATGAACGTGCCAAACGCCGTCAAGCCGACGAAATACGGAACTGGGTTTTTCAGCTCGACTTTCAAGGTGTAGTCATCAAGGGCTTTGACGCCGACTTGGTCAAGCGGCACCTTGCCTGTGTTGGCTTCTTCGGCGTTTTTAATGTCGTACATAATGTACGCATATTCCGATTTCGTCTTCGGATCAAGCACGCGCTTCCAAGCGAATTCAAAATCGTGCGCCGTCACCGGATCGCCGTTCGACCACTTCGCGTCTTGGCGAAGCTTGAACGTGTACGTTTTGCCGTCTTGGCTCACTTCATAGCTTTCCGCGATCCCTGGCACCGGCTTGTTGTCTTTGCCTAAACGGTACAGACCTTCCATGACGTTGTTCAAAACAATGAACGACACCGCATCAGTGGCGAGCGCCGAATCAAGCGACGGGATCTCTTGGCTTTCAAGCAAGTTCAGCACCTGCTCCTTCTTCTCCGCCGGCTTTTCGCCGCCCTGGCCGCCTTGAGCGTTGTTGTTGTCCTTGCCTCCGCCGCACGCCGCTAAAAACGTCGACAGCGCGAGAAGCAGGACGAGGAAGAAAGAGAATCGCTTCTTCACTAAAAAACCCCCCTTAAAATTTATGTAGCGTATTACAAATCTTCTGAACCATTTGATTTCAGAAGATTGTACTTACATCGCTTATTATATCCTGTGTTAGTATATTTGAAAAGGATTTTTTTATTTTCTTAAATAAAAAAATTTCAAACTACTTACAAACGGGAGAGGATCGGATTGCATTTACACCTGCATTGTAACGACTTTTGCCACCATTGTAAACAAAAAATTTCTGCCCACAAAAAAGAAAACGCTTACAATATAATTTTTTTGCCCTTCCTTTCAGCTTCGAAGCAAATCTCTCCTGAACTTCCAGGTTTCTTCTATATTTTTCAATATAATTTTGTTAATAATTTTGACAATCTTCCCGCCCACATGATTTATGATAAAATAAGCAGTGAGAAGGGAAAGGCGGGAACAGACGATATGAAACAAACGGCTGTGCGGACTGGATGGCTCGTCGCCGCGATGCTGGCGGCAAGCGCACTCATCGTAATAGGGCAAGGAGCATGGAGTACGGTGGCCTTTATTAACGTTTCGTTTTTGCTCTCCCTTTTGCCTCTGTCGCTTGGCGGGCTTTTGTTTGTTTATGAACGCGGGTTTTTCAGCGGATTCGCATACGGGTTTCGCCGATTGCGCAGGAATCGAACGAAGGTGGAGCGGTATCTTGAGGAAGCGGCAGCAGAACATGAATCGGATGAGCTGCTCGGTCCGCGGCGTTTCGCCATCACGTATCCGCTTCTCTTTTCCGGTCTGCTTCTGTTTCTGGCGATGATTGCCGCCGGATATGCCGTGCAATAAGGTTGCAACAGCTGAATGTTTTCCGTATAATATAAGGCAAATCTAGGATCAACCGAGCGATGAGAAAGAAGAGTACATATTGGCGATGCCTTCAGAGAGCTTGTGGACGGTGCGAACAAGCGGCTAGCCATATGGAATGGGCTTTCGAGCTTCCCGCCGAACCGGCGACGCAGTAGGCGGGGACGTTCCCCGCGTTACAGGGGCCATGCGCAAAGCATGGGCTGAGCGATTGCGCTTCTTGACGCAATAAATAGGGTGGCACCGCGGTCCTACCGTCCCTATCAGAGGGCTGGCAGGGCCTTTTTTATTTTTGGCTTGAGGGAGTGAAGATCGATGAAAACCATTTTTTCCGGCATTCAGCCAAGCGGCGTCATCACCCTTGGCAACTACATCGGGGCGCTGCGGCAGTTTGTCGAATTGCAGCATGAATACAACTGTTATTTTTGCATCGTTGACCAACACGCCATTACCGTTTGGCAAGACCCTCACGAACTGCGGCAAAATATCCGCCGCCTTGCCGCTTTGTATTTAGCCGTCGGCATCGACCCGACGCAGGCGACGTTGTTCATCCAGTCTGAAGTGCCGGCGCACGCTCAAGCCGCTTGGATGCTGCAGTGCATCGTTTACATCGGCGAACTTGAGCGGATGACGCAATTTAAAGAAAAATCGGCCGGCAAAGAGGCGGTCAGCGCCGGACTGCTCACGTACCCGCCGCTGATGGCCGCTGACATTTTGCTTTATAACACCGACATCGTCCCAGTCGGCGATGATCAAAAGCAGCATATCGAATTGACGCGCGATCTAGCCGAGCGCTTCAACAAACGGTATGGCGAGCTGTTCACGATCCCTGAGGCGCGCATTCCGAAAGTCGGCGCCCGCATCATGTCGCTTGTCGACCCGACGAAAAAAATGAGCAAATCCGACCCCAACCCGAAAGCGTACATTACACTGCTTGACGATGCGAAAACGATCGAGAAGAAGATCAAAAGCGCCGTCACCGACTCAGAAGGAACGATCCGCTACGACAAAGAAGCAAAGCCGGGCATTTCCAACTTGCTCAATATTTATTCGACGCTATCCGGTCAATCGATCGAGGAGTTGGAGCGGCAATACGAAGGAAAAGGATACGGCGTCTTCAAAGCAGACCTCGCTCAAGTCGTCATCGAAACGCTTCGACCGATTCAAGAGCGGTATCACCATTGGATGGAAAGCGAGGAGCTTGACCGAGTGCTCGATGAAGGGGCGGAAAAAGCAAATCGGGTTGCATCGGAAATGGTGCGCAAAATGGAGCAAGCCATGGGGCTCGGGCGGCGGTAAGAAGGCGCCATACAAAAAACGGGCGGGCGCATAGCGCCCTGGCCCGTTTTTTAATTCACTTTCGGCTCTTGCTCCATTTCCCAAAGCTTTTCGAAAAACGGCTGGCCTTTAATTAAGTTTTCACATAGCTGCTCGTGCCGTGCAGACCAGCCGTGTTTCGTTTCTTCGTACAGCCGTTCCCACGCTTCCTCAAACGACATTTTTTGAATATCTGCGTACTTTTCCGGGGCCCATTCTGTATACCAGTAGCGCACCTCGGCGCTGTTTTTCGTTGAATGCAGCTGGTCAAGCGCCATAAACAACAGCTGTTTCAACTGCCGCTCTTTCCGTGTCAATCCGCACATCAACTCCGGCGCCGGCGACAAAATGTGGTACTCTTTTTCGTACTTCGGCAGCGGGTAGGCCCGCTCTTCCGTCTCGGCGGCCATCTCGTACACAAGCTGCTCTTGCCGCGGAATGAGGCGGCTTTTGCGGATCGGAATATGATAGCCGATCGTATCGACGGCCAAAATGCCAGCTCCGTCGGTCACAACGAAACAATAATCGAGCTGAATCCGTTCATGGTTTTTGCGGACATAGGCTTTTTGGTACACATCGTCCAAAAGCGGCTTCGGAAGGTCGGATAAACTGTTTTCAATATATTGGAATAGAGCCGGGGACACTTTTAACAGCGGCACTTGGTCAAGCAACTCAATTTGGTCGTCTTTGCGCCATTCGTGAAAATGGCAGACGTTGTACCCGTTCTCTTCACCTTCAAACCAGTTCACCCAAATGTCGTGCAGGTAAAGCATGTGATACCCCTCACTTCCAGACGTGTTTGTCCATCAGTATAGGCAGAGGGGCAGAATTTTATTCCATTTCGCCCTCTTTTCCCCACTATGAGCCACGGCTTGGAAACGACAAGCTCGCCCACATAAGCAACAAGCCGAGCGGCAATAAATAACATTCCTCCCTTGTCGCGATATAAGCAGCGTATTCACCAAACCCGCGCTCCGGGGTGATGATGTTTAAATAGACGATCATCATCATGCCGCCGACGACCGAAAAACCAAAGCCGACCAAATAAAAAAACAGGCGGACCATCGGGCTTCCCTTCCTTCTTGTCCACGTCCTTTCTTTACGTATATGCCTGTTCGGTGGACAAGATGCCTATCATCGCCCCTGGTCCATCCCGCCTTACCCGCGGCTGTCCAGACCGGCTAAAGCAACCATTTGTTTCGCCTCCATCGCCATCAATTGAGCCAATGAATACCCCCGCTCCAAACAGCGGCGGACGATGGCATAACCGACTGCATAGCCGCCCATGTTCGGATACCACCCAAGGCCGTATAAAACGCGGGAGCTGAGTGGGTGCGAAACAGCGGCATCTTGATTGGGGGCGATGTAGCGGCGCCAAAACCGCTCGATCTCCCTGTCAGTATAATACGACGTCCAGTCGGCGCATTGTTCCGGTCCGACTGTTTCAGCGACCGCATGTTCTGCCAGCCCTTCCATAATCACCGCATCTAACAGCGTCGCCTCTTTGCCGCCATACGGCAGCTGCTTCAGCCGGCAAACATGGTTGTACTCATGCGCCACCAATGCCGCGACCTCCTCGTCGCGATGATCGGGCAGCAAAAAGAAAACGAGCTTATCGGCAAACGCCACTCCTCCTTTTCCGCGAAACTCGCGCAAAAGTTTCCGGTTTTCATCATCGGCCGGCAGCAAAAACACCGGAACGTCAGGCCCTTTCCATCTCACCCGCTGTTCGTCATATAAGCGGGCAAGCCGCTCCCAAAGGCCTTTTGCCTTCATCTCCGGCAAAAGGCGAACGGCCTGCCGGGCGCTTCGATACATGCCATATAAGCATAAATAACGATGAATGGCGCGCGCTGGTGCATCGGCAAAAAACGGCGCCAGCCGGGCGCAAACACGGAGCGGATCGCCTTCATCTTGTTCAAGCCAACGATCAGTTGGAGCCAGTCCCATCGTCTTCCCTCCCTTTTTGCTACCTTATGTCAAGGCAACCGGGACGGTGAACGAAAAAAGCCCCGTCCGGAGTGAAGCCCGGCGCCCGTCTTCCAACGGGTCCGGGTTCGTCCGGCCGAGGCTAATGGCCTTCATTGCTATCTATTGCGCATACGCTTTGAAAATCAATGTCGCGTTATGGCCGCCAAATCCAAACGAATTGCTTAACACTGCGCGCACAGTCTGCCGGCGGGCTTCGTTCGGCACATAGTCCAAGTCGCATTCCGGATCCGGCGTTTCATAGTTGATGGTCGGTGGAATGACGCCATCGCGGATCGCCAACACAGAGAAAATGGCTTCCACCGCGCCGGTTGCGCCAAGCAGGTGACCGGTCATCGATTTTGTAGAACTGATCGCAAGCTTATAGGCATGGTCGCCAAACACTTCTTTAATGGCGATCGTCTCATATTTGTCATTGTACTCCGTGCTTGTGCCGTGGGCGTTAATGTAGTCGATGTCCTCCGGCTGCAAGCCGGCATCCTGCAGCGCCAGTCGCATCGCCCGCACGCCGCCTTCACCGCCCGGCGCCGGTGCAGTGATATGATATGCGTCAGCCGTCGCGCCGTAGCCGACAATTTCCGCGTAAATTTTCGCCCCGCGGCGCAACGCATGCTCCAGCTCTTCAAGCACGATAATGCCTGCCCCTTCCCCCATGACAAAGCCATCACGGTTTTTATCAAACGGGCGGCTTGCCGTTTTCGGATCCGGATTGGTCGAAAGGGCCGTATTCGCGCAAAAGCCGGCAAACGACATTTTCGTAATCGGCGCCTCCGTTCCCCCCGCGATCATCACATCCGCATCGCCGCGCTGAATGACCCGAAACGCGTCGCCGATCGAGTTTGCGCCCGTCGCGCAAGCGGTGACCGTGCATGAATTCATTCCTTTCGCCCCAAGGATGATTGAGACTTGCCCCGCAGCCATATCCGGAATCATCATCGGCACGAAAAACGGGCTCACCCGGCGATAGCCGCGCTGCTGGAAAATTTCAAACTGCTGCTCAAACGTCTCCATACCGCCGATGCCAGAGCCGATCCAAACACCGACCCGCTCGGCGTTATGCTCACCGATTTCCAAATTCGCATCTTTCACCGCCATGAGCGCCGCCGCCACGGCGTATTGCGTAAACCGGTCCATCTTCCGCGCTTCGCGGCGGTCCATAAACAACGACGGATCAAAATCTTTCACTTCTGCCGCCACTTTCGCTGGAAAATCGTCTGGATTGACGCGGGTGACAATGTCGATGCCGGACTGGCCGGCGACAATGTTTTTCCACGTCGTTTCTGCGTCATTCCCCAGCGGGGTGACGGCGCCTATTCCGGTCACGACGACTCGTCTTTTTTCCATATTCCTCTGCCTCTCCTTTATTCTGGATAATGATGTTGGGATACAGAACATCAACGGCCCCAACGCAAGGCGATCGCGCCCCATGTCAGCCCGCCGCCGAACCCGACCATGACGATGAGATCACCGTCGCGAATGTTTCCTGCCTCCAGCTCCTCCACGAGCGAAATCGGAATGGAGGCCGCGGATGTGTTTCCATAGCGGCGAATCGTTGTCGAGATTTTTTCCTCCGGCAGCTCGAGCCGCTGTCTCGCCGCCTCCACAATGCGGATGTTCGCTTGATGGGGAATGAGAAAATCGACATCCTCTTTTGTCAGCCCCGCTTTTTCAAGCACCCGCACACTTGACTCTCCCATCTGCCGGACGGCGAACTTGAACACTTCCCGGCCGTTCATCACGATATATTCGTCTTTGTATAAATGTTTTCCTCCTGTTCCGTCAGCGCCCAATTCAAATGATAAAATGCCCCGCCCTGGCGACACTGGGCCCATGACAACCGCACCGGCTCCATCGCCAAACAACACCGCCGTATTGCGGTCTGTCCAATCGGTGATTTTTGACAGCTTATCGGCCCCCACTACTAATATATACTTGTAAACCCCCGTGTCAATAAATTGGGCAGCCGTGACCATTCCGTACATAAATCCGGAGCAGGCGGCGCTGAGATCCATTGCCGCGGCGTTGACAGCCCCAAGCCGCTCTTGCAGCATGCAAGCAACTGATGGAAAGGAACGGTCTGGCGTTACGGTAGCAACGACAATGAGATCGATGTCTTTCGCCTCGACACCGGCATCCGCAAGCGCCTTTTCGGCAGCAAAATACGCCATATCGGACGTATCGATGTCATCTGCCGCAATGCGGCGTTCCTCAATCCCGGTGCGCGTCCGAATCCATTCGTCTGATGTATCCATCATTTTCTCCAAGTCGGCGTTGGTCAACACCTTTTCCGGCACATAGCGGCCGACCCCGATAATTCCTGCTCCCATACCATTCATCTCCTTTTTTTCTTCCAAAATAACCGAAAAGCCTCCCAAGTACAGCACAATTGTCAACGTACAATCAGTCCACATAACCAATTATTATTACTTGGTACTAATTTTAACGGAAAGAGCGCATATGCGCAATAGCAAAAGCGCGCCTTCCCGGCCGGAATCCTATTGCTTTCTTCCCGCCCGAAGGCATTTGTCCAAACCAACGTTTTACCTCCGCCATACAATACAATGACAAGCAAACGATGAGGAAAAAAGGAGGACTGATTTTATGGCGAACGTCCCATCATCCCGGCAAAGCCGTGAAGAGCGCGACCGCTTCTCCCGCCTCATGTTCGGCCCCTTTCCTCCAAAACGGACCGGCCAGCGGGACGAACAAACAAAAACGGAGCCGCTCCCGCTGCCAAACATTGATTTGATGAAACTCGTCGAAAACGTCGGTACGCTGACGGACTCGTTGCAGCAGCTGAAACCGCTCATCAAAAAAATCTCCTCGCTCATCGATGGATTGAAAAAATAGCAGACGCAACAACCTCATGCGTCTGCCTTCGCTCTTTACGGGAGTTCGTTATATTGGCGAAAAAATTGCCCGATCTGCCAAGCAAGCTGGCGCCGCTTTTCCGGCAGCTGGTAGACGATGCGCACCCGGTGGTTGGTTGTTTTCATCCATTGTTCGTACTTCCGGCTATGCAATGCGGACGGGTATTCGCTCACGCCGGCGAGCTGCCAAATCATCACCGGGACATCGTGCGGGCTAAGGAAAAGAGACGGGACACCCTCCGGCACTTCCTCTTCCTTCAATCCGTAAGCGAGGGCGATTTCTTTTACCATCCGCCGATACACGAATGGGTGGCCCCGCTCGTGTTCAAGCTGGGCGCGCACATCAAGGCAAGGGTTGAGCATGGCGACGGCGCGGATTTGCCTCGGCATGACGCCAAGCAACTGCAGGGCGACGAGCGCGCCCATTCCTTCGGCGACGATATAGATGCGTCGGTTGACGATCTCGCTTTTCAATACCGAGTAGATGAGTTGGCGCGCCAGCCGGACCGCCTTCGGGCTTCCCCAATGCCGGCCGTACAAATGAGATGAAAACACCGTGTACCCTTGTTCAAGCCACTCGTCCAGCCACTGGCGCCGTCTCGGATGCTCGAGCCAAAAACTCGTCTGTTCATTCACGAAATGGTCGCCATCGCCCATTAAAAAAAGGGCAAACCCGTTTGGGCGCTCCGGCACGTGAACGATGCACCATTGTTCATCGAGTTGGAAAAACCGTCGTTGTCCTGCCATCGTTTCCATTCACCCTTGTTTGACGATACATAATTGTACAGTATACGATATGCCGGGCAGAAAAAAACGCCCGGGTATATGCCTAAACGAGCAAATTATGATATGATAGGAAAAGGAATGATGCGAAGATAGGAGGAAATGGGATGCGCTTGTTTTGGACGTTTTTTTGGACGTTTTTGCTTGTGCAAATGGCGACGTACGTCATGGGCTCGATGCAAGGCATCGGCTACAACTTCACAACCGGCGCCTTGCTCGGCGTGATCGTGACCGTTTTAGTCCTTGTCGTCGCCGCTTTGATTCCGGACGAGCCGGCTGGGGATCATCGCCATTGATCATTCTCCTCATAAGACAACGCCTTGGGTTGAAAGTCCCAAGGCGTTGTTTTTGTCATCGAGAAGCCCCATTCCAACACGTATATAGGCGTAAGTCGAGGAGGGATTCCATCTTGATGGGTGTAGGTTGGTGTTTTCTGCAGCCGGCCACGTGCCCCACAATGCTCAATGGGATGGGCTTTATGGGGGCATAAAAACGTTTGACGCTGCCAGCAAGAAGCGCGTCTCTTCCCCCGGCTATCCCCCGCCTCTTCGACTCGTTTCATGCTGACGGGCGAATGACAAGCCGGCCGTTTTCGGCATCGACCGTGACGGTGCTGTACTCTCTCACCCGCCCAGCGATCAGCTCTTTCGCAAGCGGCGTTTCGATCTGCTTTTGCATAAACCGCTTTAAGGGGCGGGCGCCGTAGACCGGATCGAAGCCCGCTTCGGCGATGTATTGCTTCGCCGCTTCGGTCAGCACGAGTTCGATATGCCGATCGGCCAAACGGGCCGACAGCTCGCGGGCGAACTTTTCGATGATGCCTTTCACCTCATTCATCGACAATGGCTTAAATAAGACGATATCGTCGATCCGGTTTAAAAATTCTGGGCGGAAATGGGCGCGCAATTGGTCAAACACTTGGCTGCGCGTCTGTTCATCGATGTCGCCGTCTTTGTGTTCCAATAACAGCGGCGAGCCGATGTTCGATGTCATAATGACGACTGTGTTTTTAAAATCGACCGTCCGCCCGTGCGAGTCGGTGAGCCGTCCGTCATCGAGCAGCTGCAGCAGGATGTTGAACACGTCCGGATGAGCTTTTTCGATTTCATCGAACAATAGAACGGAATACGGCTTGCGCCGCACTGCCTCGGTCAGCTGGCCGCCTTCCTCATAGCCGACATAGCCGGGCGGCGCCCCGATCAAACGGGAGACAGCATGTTTTTCCATGTATTCGGACATATCGAGGCGAATGAGCTGCTCCTCGCTGTCAAACAGCGCCTCGGCCAGCGCTTTGGCCAGCTCCGTTTTGCCGACGCCGGTCGGTCCAAGGAACAAAAACGAGCCGATCGGACGGTTCGGGTCTTTCATCCCGGCCCGCGCCCGCAAGATGGCGTCGGCGACGAGCTCCACCGCTTCGTCTTGGCCGATGACTCGCTTATGGAGCCATTCATGAAGCCGCAGCAGCTTTTCCCGCTCCCCTTCGACAAGGCGGGTGAGCGGAATGCCTGTCCAGCGCGACACGATTTCGGCAATCTCTTCTTCCGTCACTTCCTCGCGCAGCAATTTTCCTTCCCGTTGCTCGCTGATTTCTTGCTCGAGCTGCCTGAGCTGCTTCTCAAGCTGCGGGATCCGTCCATGACGCAGCTCGGCCGCCCTGTTTAAATCGTAGTCGTTTTCCGCGTCCTCGAGCTCACGCTTCGCCCGCTCAAGTTCCTCGCGCACGCGGCGGACACGGTCAAGCGCCTCTTTCTCTTGTTGCCATTGCGCTTTCATGGCATTCGCTTTTTCGCGCAAGTCAGCGAGTTCTTTTTGCAATGCCGCCAGCCGCTCGCGGCTCGCTTCATCCGTCTCTTTGCTTAACGCCGCCTCTTCAATTTCCAGCTGCATGACGCGGCGCATCACTTCATCAAGCTCCGACGGCATCGATTCCATTTCCGTCCGGATCGTCGCGCACGCTTCATCGACCAAATCGATCGCTTTGTCAGGTAAAAAGCGATCCGAGATGTAACGGTCGGACAAAACGGCGGCCGCGACGAGCGCCCGGTCGTGAATTTTCACGCCATGGTGCACTTCGTATCGCTCTTTCAATCCGCGCAAGATCGAAATCGTATCCTCGACGGTCGGCTCTTGGACGAGCACTTGCTGGAAGCGGCGTTCGAGCGCTGGGTCTTTTTCGATGTATTGTCGGTACTCATCAAGCGTCGTCGCCCCGATGCAGCGCAGCTCGCCGCGGGCGAGCATTGGCTTTAACATATTGCCGGCGTCGATCGCCCCTTCGGCCCGGCCGGCGCCAACGATCGTGTGCAGCTCGTCGATAAACAAGATGATGCGGCCCTCGCTTTTTTTAATTTCGTTCAATACAGCCCTCAGCCGCTCTTCAAACTCACCGCGAAACTTCGCTCCGGCGACGAGCGCGCTCATGTCAAGAGCGAAAATCGTTTTGTCTTTCAACCCGTCCGGGACGTCTTTGCGCACGATGCGCTGGGCGAGCCCCTCGACAATAGCGGTCTTCCCAACGCCCGGCTCACCGATCAGCACCGGGTTGTTTTTCGTCTTCCGCGACAAAATGCGGATGACGCGGCGAATTTCGCTGTCGCGGCCGATGACCGGGTCGATTTTTCCCGCCTTCGCCTCGGCGACAAGATCGCGCCCGTATTTGGCCAACGCTTCATAGGTTGCTTCCGGATGTGGACTCGTCACGCGTTGATTCCCCCTTACCTTTCTCACGGCTTCTACCAGTGCTTCCTCTGTCAAGCCAAACGATGCCAGTTGCCGGGCAACCGGCTCGGCGCCATGAGACAGCGCGAGCAGCACATGTTCGACCGATATGTACTCATCTTGCATTCGTTTCGCTTCGTTTTCCGCCCCCTCAAGCAGCCGCGCCAAGGCAGGCGCAACGTACATCTGTCCCTCTCCCGCTCCGTGCACTTCCGGCTTTTGGCGAAGCCGGTCTTGCAGCCAGCGGATCGCCTGAGCGCGGTCGGCGCCGCAAAGGGCAAACAGCCGCGGCGCCAAGCCATCTTCTTGCTCGAGGAGCGCCAGCAGAAGATGTTCGACATCAAGCTGTTGATGATGCCGCTCTTTGGCGAGCGACTGCGCCGCCATAAGCGCCTCTTGCAGTTTTTCCGTCAAACGGCTTGCGTCCATGCCGTCCCCTCCATTTGACCTTCTTTGACCATAAATCATTATAGCGGATCGCAAAGCGCACGGCAAATGAAAAGCCACTCCATGCTTGGAATGGCTTTTGTTCTGCTTCACGGTTTGCGCAAATACGTCCAATGCCGGTTATGGTTCGACGTTTCTGGAAACGTATCGCCGGCTTTCAGTTTCAGCTTTTTCGGGTGCTTTACATTGTCGCCCGTTTCGCCGATTTCAATATACACGCCGTTGTTCGGCGCTTTATCGCCTGGTTTGAAATGGCGCGGTTGGCCCATTTGTTTCATCCCCTTTGCTTCGATTGCATTTGTTATCATGCCCGGTTTCATCGCTGTTCATAAGAAGGAAAATGATGGAGGATCGCAAACGGAACGCCAAGCTGTTCACAACGAAAAGGAGCTCTCCCCTCGAAATCCTTTTCAAAGTGAAAAAGGAACTCCCGAAACGGGAATTCCCCCTTTGCTATAAAACGGACAACAAAATCGCTTTTTGCGCATGAAGCCGGTTGCCGGCCTGCTCAAATACGACCGAGTTCGGGCCGTCCATGACGCCGGCCGTCACTTCTTCGCCTCGATGGGCCGGCAGGCAATGCAAAAAGAGGTAATCGGGTTTGGCCGCTTTGGCGAGCTCTTCATTCACTTGGTACGGCTGGAACACTTGAAGCCGCTCGGCGCTTTCGCTTTCTTGGCCCATGCTCGTCCATACGTCCGTATAAATCGCATCCGCTCCGGCCACTGCCTCAAGCGGGTCGTGCGTCACCACAACGGTTGCTCCGGTTTTCTCGCCGATCTGGCGCGCTGCCTCGACGTATTCCTCCTTCGGCTCATAGCCTGGCGGACAGGCAATGAAAATATCCATTCCCACTTTTGCTGCGGCCGCAAGCAAGGCGTTGGCGACGTTGTTGCCGTCGCCGACATAGGCGAGTTTGACGCCTTGGAACGTTTTCTTCGCTTCGTAAATCGTCAGCAAATCCGCCAACGCCTGGCACGGATGATCGTCGTCCGTCAAGCCGTTGATGACCGGAACGGACGCATATTCGGCCAACTCCTCGACTTTTTGATGGGCAAATGTGCGAATCATCATGACATCGACGTATTGCGACAAGACGCGGGCCGTATCGGCGATCGTTTCGCCGCGGCCAAGCTGCAAATCGTTTCCGTTTAAATACATCGCCTGGCCGCCAAGCTGAATCATGCCGACTTCAAACGACACGCGCGTGCGCGTTGACGGCTTTTCAAAAATCATCGCCATTGTTTTCCCGGAAAGCGGCGTATACGATACACCGGCTTTTTGTTTCGCTTTTAAATCAGTTGCTAACGCCAGCAAGTCCAAAATTTCTTCTGTCGAGAAATCAAGAAGCGTTAAAAAATCTCTCCCTTTTAATGACATCACTGCATTCATGCGATCACCGCCTGTTCTGCCTGTTTTTTCTTTTCCAACCAGCCATGGATCGGCTGCACATCAAGATGATCGACATCGAGCGCCTGCAAGAAGAGCTTCAATGTCTCACGTTCCGTGAAGACGAGCAATTGTCGGGACAACGCAGTCATTCGTTTGTTCGCTTCGCCTTCCTCTTTGCCCAAGTCGATCACCGCGAGCGCCGTGTCGCGCTTCACCCAATCGGCAAACGGGACATCAGCGACGATGGTCAGCTGTTTCGCCGTCATCTCCGCCTCCAGCTCGGCGTCGATGTTGCCAATGACATAGACCTCGTTCGCGTTCGCTTTCTTTTGCAAATACGGATAAAACGCTTTATACGCCGCTTCCTCCTTCGTTGCGGCGATACTGATGCCTTCGCCGGTCGATTTCATCTCTGGCCCAACCACCGGGTCAACCCCCGGCAGCTTATGGGTCGAAAAGACCGGATACTTTAACACGGCGTACGGCATGACCGCCAAGCCGCGCGCTTTTTCGTCCACGATGTCGACAAGCGATTTCCCAAGCAATAATTTTGTCGCAATTTGCGCCAGCGGCACGCCGGTCGTTTTGCTGACGATCGGCACCGTCCGGCTCGCGCGCGGGTTCACTTCCAGGACATATACATTGCCGTCCGCAATGACATATTGAATGTTCATAATTCCTTTAAAGCCGAGTTTTTTCGCAATCCGGCCCGCATAGTCGATGATTTTCGCTTTTTCTTCGTCTGTGAGCGTCTGCGCCGGCAGCCAAGCATAGCTGTCACCGGAGTGGACGCCGGCTTTTTCGACGTGTTCAATGATGACCGGCAGCACGATGTCTGTTCCATCCGTCACGATGTCCGCTTCTGCCTCTTTCCCGTCCAAATACGCATCAATCAAAATCGGATAGGTCAACTCGCCTTGCTCGATCAAAGCAGCGAGCTGCGCCTCGCTATGGACGATAAACATGCCGCGGCCCCCGATGACATACGACGGACGAAGCAGCACCGGGCAGCCGATCTCAGCCGCTTTGGCGGCGAGCTCCTCGGCGTTGTTCGCCATCAAGCCCGGTACGTGCGGGATGTCAAGCTCCTCAAGCAACTGGTAAAAACGATCGCGGTCCTCGAGCTGGTCAATCATATCGTACGTGACGCCAAGCAGCGGCACGCCGGCTTCTTCGAGTCCTTTGACCAAATTGATCGCCGTCTGACCGCCAAATTGAACGATGACATGCTTGATTTGTTCCGCTTCGATAACATCGAGGACGCTCTCAAGCGTCAGCGGTTCAAAGTACAGACGGTCGGCGACGGCAAAGTCGGTGCTCACCGTTTCCGGATTGTTGTTGATCATCACCGTTTCATAGCCTTCTTTTTGCAAGGCGAACACGCTATGAACGGAGCTGTAGTCAAACTCAATGCCTTGGCCGATGCGGATCGGACCGGCTCCAATGATCAGCACTTTCTCCTTGCCGCTCGGTTGTTTTCGCTCGTCTTCGCCGAAATAGGTTGAGTAGTAATAATCCGTTTCTGAATGAAATTCGGCCGCGCACGTGTCGACCATTTTGTATGACGGCACGATGCCAAGTTCCTTCCGCTTGTTGCGCACATCAAGCTCCGTCACGCCCCACGTTTCGGCCAAAAAGGCGTCGCTACATCCTTTTTCTTTCAAGAAACGGAACGTTTGCTCCTCAATCGTATCCAACGTTGCAGCCGCTGCCTGTTTTTCAAGGGCGACAAGCCGCTCGAACGAGCAAAGGAAAAAGCGGTCGATTTTCGTCCATTCGTGAATGGCTTCAACCGCCACCCCGCGGCGGAGCAGTTCCAAAATCGCGAAAAAGCGGCGGTCGTCTTTGTCGACAAGCAGCTGTTTCAGCTCATCATTCGTTTTCACCGAAAGCTCCGGCAACAACAGTCCGTTGTTTTTGCCTTCGAGCGACTGCACCGCTTTTTGAAACGCCCGCTCCATGTTACGGTCGATCGCCATCACTTCCCCGGTCGCCTTCATTTGCGTGCCGAGCTTCCGATCCGCGTGCGGGAACTTGTCAAACGGCAAGCGCGGAAACTTGACGACGACGTAGTCCAAGGCCGGCTCGAAGCTGGCGTACGTCGTTTTCGTCACCGGATTGACGAGTTCCGCGAGCGTATAGCCGACCGCCAGCTTCGCCGCAATGCGGGCGATCGGGTAGCCGGTCGCCTTGGACGCCAGCGCTGACGAGCGGCTGACGCGCGGGTTGACTTCGATTAAGTAATATTGTTTGCTGTTCGGGTCAAGGGCGAACTGAATGTTGCAGCCGCCGATGATCCCTAATGCGGAAATGATCTTCACCGCCGACGAACGGAGCATTTGGTACTCCTCATCGGTCAACGTCTGCGACGGTGCGACGACGATCGAATCTCCTGTATGAATGCCGACCGGATCGACGTTTTCCATATTGCAAACGGTAATGCACGTATTCGATTGGTCGCGCATCACTTCATATTCAATTTCCTTAAATCCGGCGACGCTCCGTTCGATCAAACATTGATGAATCGGGCTTTCGTTCAATCCTTTTTCTACGAGCGCGAGAAACTGCTCCATGTTTTCAGCAATGCCGCCGCCCGTCCCGCCGAGCGTATACGCAGGACGAATAATGATCGGAAAACCGATTTGTTCGGCGAACGCGACCGCTTCCTCGACGCTTGTAACAATTTCGCTTTCCGGCACCGGTTCGCCAAGCTCGTGCATCAACGCGCGGAACGCTTCGCGGTCCTCCCCGCGCTTAATCGCTTCAATCGGTGTTCCGAGCAGTCTCACCCCATACTTTTCAAGCACGCCGGCTTCATGCAGCTGAAACGCCAAATTGAGCCCTGTCTGGCCCCCGAATGTGGCGAGCAGCCCGTCCGGGCGTTCTTTGGCAATGATCGCTTCGACCGCCTCAACGGTGAGCGGTTCAAAATACACGGCATCGGCATGGACATCATCGGTCATGATCGTCGCCGGATTGTTGTTCACTAAAATGACGCGGTATCCTTCTTCCTTTAAGGCGATGCACGCCTGCGTGCCGGAATAATCAAACTCAGCGGCCTGGCCGATGACGATCGGCCCCGACCCGATCAGGAGAATCGATTGAAGCGAAGAATCTTTAGGCATAGACGTTCTCTCCCTTGAACACGGTTTGCAAAAATTCGTCGAAAATATAGCCGGTATCGTGCGGCCCCGGATGCGCCTCCGGGTGATATTGCACCGACAAAATCGGTTTATGGCGATGGACGATGCCCTCGACCGAACCGTCGTTGACGTTGATGAAACGAATGTCAAACGGTTTGCCCACCAAACTGCCTTCTTTGACGACATAACTATGGTTTTGTGATGTCATCATCACGTTTTGCTTCACCGCGTCCCACACCGGTTGATTGGCGCCGCGATGCCCGAAGCGGAGTTTTTCCGTATCCGCCCCGTACGCCAAGGCAACGAGCTGATGGCCAAGGCAAATCGCAAGCGTCGGATACCGGTCGATCAGCTGACGGATAGCGGGAAGCTGATGGCGTAACTGTTTCGGATCGCCTGGGCCGTTCGAGAGGACAAGCCCGTCCGGTTTCAGCGCATCAATCGCTTCCGGCGCCGTATCATGCGGCACAACCGTCACCCGGCAGCCGCGCGCAAGAAGCGACTGCAAAATCGATTTTTTATAGCCGAAATCGACGAGCACCAAATGCGGGCCGCCTTCGCCGTATGTTTCGATCGTTTTCGTTGACACCGCGCGCACGGGAAATACTGCTTCCTCGCCTCCAACGGCTGAAATCGGCGACAAACTTAATTCCGCCATCATCGTTCCAGCGGTGCGGATTTCTTTCACAAGGGCGCGCGTGTCCACATGCGTGAGAAGCGGAATGTTCCAATGCTGCAAGTATTCCGCCAGACTGTATTTCGCCCCGTAATGAAACCCTTCTCGGCTCGCTTCGTAGACGACGACCGCTTCGACGTGCGGCCGCTTGCTTTCAAAATCATCTTCGTTGATGCCGTAATTGCCGATGAGCGGGTACGTAAAAACGATGATTTGGTTTTTATACGACGGGTCGGTCAACACTTCTTGATACCCGGTCATGCCGGTGAAAAAAACGATCTCCCCGCTCACCTTTTCTTCAAGCGGAGCGGCGAGCTCCCCGCTGAACGTTTTTCCGCTCGCCACATGCAAATACGCTTTCATTGGCGCCACCTCATCGTTTGAGTTTTTATAACCGTTCAGGAATTTTTATGCATGAACAGGAATAAAAATTAAGCCGTCGGCCGTCCGTTTACAAGACGGCTGAGGCGTTGGCGTTGTTCAACACGTTTGTCAAAATGTCCACCGCTTCATCGATTTCCGCTTTCGTCACGACAAGCGGCGGCAACAGGCGGATCACGTTCGGCCCCGCCGAAAGGACGAGCAAGCCGTTTTCGTGAATCAATGGCAACAGCGGTGCGACGTCCGTTTGGCACTCGATTCCGACCAGCAACCCGAGCCCGCGCACGTCCTTGACGATGTCAAGCGAAGCGAGCGCGTCATGGAGGCGTGCAAGCAAATAGCGGCCTTTCTCCTGCACATCTTGCAAAAACGCCGGATCAAACACCACTTCTAACGTCGCCTTGGCGGCGGCCATCGCGATCGGGTTGCCGCCAAACGTCGACCCGTGCACCCCAGGTCCAAACGATTCTTTCAAAAACGCTTTGCCGATCATCGCCCCAACCGGAATGCCGCTGCCAAGCCCTTTCGCTGCGGTGATGATGTCCGGCTCCACATCAAAGTGCTGGTACGCAAACGGCTTTCCGGTCCGGCCGATGCCGGTTTGCACTTCGTCGATGATCAAAAGCGCTCCGTGCTGTTGACACAGCTCCGACGCTGTCTGCAAAAACGCCGGGTTAACCGGGCGGACGCCGCCTTCCCCTTGGACGACCTCAAGCATCACCGCGGCCACTTCTTCGCTCATTGCCTGCTTGAGAGCGTCGACATCATTCAGCGGCAAGTGAATGAATTCCGGAAGCAGCGGACCAAAACCGCTATGCACTTTCTCCTGCCCGGTCGCCGCCATCGTCGCGAACGTGCGGCCGTGAAACGACTGGCGGAACGTAATGACTTTGTGTCTCCCAGTATGTTTGCGCGCCAGCTTCAGCGCCGCCTCGTTCGCTTCCGCCCCGCTGTTGCAGAAAAAAACATAATCGCCGGCGCTGTGGGCGACAAGCAAGGAGGCGACCTCTTCTTGAATCGGGATCGTAAACAAGTTCGAGACGTGCCAATATTGATTCAGCTGTTGTTCAATGCCCTTTTGGACGTGCGGATGGCGATGGCCGAGATTGCAGACGGCAATGCCGGAGACAAAGTCGAGATATTGTTTTCCATTCACATCGGTCACAACCGTCCCTTCCGCGGCTTGGACGGCGATCTTCCAACGGTTGTATGTCGGAAACAGCGCGCTCATAAATATACCCCCACTTCTTTGCGAATCGTTGTGCCGTGCCATGTTCCGTTCTGGTAAAACGTCGTTTTGCCGCTGACGATCATCACCTCGGGCAGCGCATCGGACAAGGCGGAGAGCGCCGCTTGCACTTTCGGAATCATCCCGCCAGTAATGACGCCGTCTTCGATCAGTCGTTCAATCGTTTCCGCCGTCGCCTCGGCCACGAGCGCGCCGTCTCGCAAAATGCCGGGCACGTTCGTCACAAACGCGAGCTGGCTGGCGCCGATGGCCGCTGCGACCGCCCCAGCCGCCGTGTCGGCGTTAATGTTGTATGTTTGCCCGTTTTGGTCGATGCCAAGCGGCGAAACGACCGGAATGTAGCCCGCCGCAAGCAGCGTGCGCAACAGCTGGGAACGAACGGTTTTCACACGGCCGACATAGCCGAGTTTGGCCAAGTCGATCGGTTCTGCTTCAAGCAGCCCCCCGTCCACGCCGGAAACACCGACCGCGGGCAAACCGTGCTGCCTGAGCATCGCGACAAGCTGTTTGTTCACTTTGCCGGAGAGCACCATTTCCACAACGGCAAGCACCTCTTTCGTCGTTTTCCGCAAGCCGTTGACAAACTCGCTCGGCACCGCCAGTTTTTTCAACATTTGCCCGATTTCCGGCCCGCCGCCGTGGACGATGACGACATCCATCCCTTGTTCCCGCATCGTTCTGACGCTGGCAAAAAAGGCGGGAGACAGCTCATCAAGCACGCTGCCGCCGCATTTGATGACGACCGTTTTCCCCATCGTTCTCTCTCCTTACGTCCGATAGCTGGCGTTAATTTTCACATAATCGTATGTCAAATCGCAGCCCCACGCAACGCCGACACCATCGCCTATATGCAAATCGACCTCAATGACGACCGTCTCTTGTTGCAAATACGCCGCCGCTTCTTCTTCCGAGAACGGCTGCGGCTCGCTTCCTTTCAGCATCACCATCGGCCCGATGGCGACATCGACGTTGTCCGGGTTCACTTCGGCATCCGAATAGCCGATCGCGCCGATGATCCGCCCCCAGTTGGCGTCCGCGCCGTAAACGGCCGTTTTCACTAAGTTGGAGCCAACGATTTGCTTCGCGACTTTTTTCGCCTCATCGTCCGTTTTCGCGCCGCGCACGCGCACTTCAATGAGCTTCGTCGCCCCCTCGCCGTCTCTGGCGATTTGCTTCGCCAAATCTTCGCACGTTTTCCGCAGCGCCTCATAAAAGTTTTCCCAATCCGGATGATTCGGCGTCAGCTCGTCATTTCCGGCAAGACCGCTTGCCATCACCACAACCATGTCATTCGTCGACGTATCGCCATCGACGGTAATTTGATTGAACGATACATCGGTAATCGACCGGAGCGCATCATGCAGCACCGCCGAAGAAATGTTGGCATCGGTCGTAATGAACGCGAGCATCGTCGCCATGTTCGGATGGATCATCCCCGATCCTTTCGCCGCCCCGCCGACGGTGACCGTTTTCCCATCGACGGTCGTTTGGTAACAAGCGCGCTTCATCACCGTATCCGTCGTTAAAATCGCCGTTTGAAACGCCTCCGCATCCGCCATCGTCGCCCCTGGAACAAGCTTTTCGATGCCGGCGCGAATTTTTTCCATCGGCAAATATTCCCCGATCACGCCCGTTGAAGCGACGGCCACATGGTGCAGCGCCAGGCCAAACTGTTTCGCGCACAACTCGCGCATTTCATAGGCGTCCTTGAGCCCCTGCGCACCGGTGCAGGCGTTCGCGCACGCGCTGTTGACGATGACCGCCTGCAATTTTTGTTCTACAGCGAGGCTCGCCTGCGTCACTTTGAGCGGCGCCGCCTGGAAATGGCTTTGGGTATACACCGCCGCCGCCGAAGCGGGCACGTCGCATAGAATAACCCCTAAATCGTTTTTCGAATAGCGCAACCCAGCATGCACCCCAGCCGCTTGAAATCCTTTCGGCGTGACGACCGTTCCATCGGCGACCGCCGTTACTTGCGCCGTTTGTTTCGTCGCTGTCATTGTTCGTTCCCCTTCCCTCACGGATAGATCGGCAAGGATTGGAGGCCCTCGGCCTCATCCCACCCCATCATCAAATTGAAGTTTTGCACCGCCTGCCCGGCCGCACCTTTCATTAAGTTATCGATCACCGACACGACCGTCACCCGTCCCGTCCGTTCATCGTAGGCGAGGCCGATGTCGCAATAATTTGAGCCGTACACTTCTTTCGTCGTCGGAAATTGCCCGACCTTGCGAACGCGGATAAACGGCGAACCTTCATAACTTGTTTTATATAAATCTACCAAGTCGTTTGGCGAAATCGGTTGTTTCGCCTTCGCATAGATCGTCGCCATAATGCCCCGTGTCATCGGAATCAAATGGGTGCTGAACGTAATCGGCTCCATCGCTTCATTCCACGTTTGCAGCGTTTGCTCAATTTCCGGAATGTGCTGATGGACGTTCACTTTATAAATTTTCACGTTTTCGTTCACTTCGGAAAAATGCGTCCCAAGCCCTGCTTTCCGCCCCGCGCCCGATACGCCCGATTTGGCGTCCACGATGATCGAGTCTTCCTTAATTAATCCTTCTTTGACAAGCGGCGCCAAGCCAAGCAGCGTCGCTGTCGGATAGCAGCCCGGATTGGATAGGAGCACGGCTCCGCGCACCGCCTCGCGGTTCCACTCGGTCAATCCGTACACCGCCCGCTCTAAATACGCAGATGGCGCCGCCTCGCGCCCATACCATTGTGCGTACACCGCGCCGTCTTTCAACCGGAAATCGCCCGATAAATCGATCACTTTCACTCCCCGATCCACGAGCGCCGGCGCCCACTCCCCGGACACCCCGGGCGGCGTGGCGAAAAAGACCGCATCGTAACGAGAAAGCGCCTCGATTTCAAGTTTATGCAACACCGCACCATCGACCGAACCGACGTGCGGGAAACTTTCCGATACATGAACCCCGTCCTGCGACGACGAGAAAACGTCGCAGCGGCTCACATGCGGATGCCCGTATAGCAAGCGGAACAACTCCGCGCCGCTGTACCCCGTCGCCCCGATGATTGCCACTTTCATGACGTTCCCCCTCACCCGTATGCCTCATGTAGTTCTCATTATAATACTGTATAAAAATAAAATCAAATGTATATTTAATAATTTTTGAGGATTTTTTTCTTGCCCCTCCCTCCGTCTATGGGAAACGAATACCGATTTGTCCCGGCAGCCAAGGTGCATCCTTGACTCCATCGCCCTCATGTTCTCGGGATGCAAAGACTTTCACAAACGATTCCACCGATGTTCAACAAGTTTTCAATCTTTTCACTATCCTTATATTGACTTCCCTCTTTTTTCCTGTACACTTTTATATAGCGATACATTTTACGTAAGGTTGTGATCAGATGAACGAGATGGAATCTCGTGAATGGCAGAAGTGGCTTACATCGCTTGGGCGCGATCTTCGCCTTGAGAAGGGAACGTACTTGTTTCAAGAAGGGGAAAAAGCAGACGATATTTACTATATCCAATCGGGGAAAATCCAAATCAGCAAAATGGACATGGACGGACAGGAGCTCGCGCTGCGCATTTGCAGCCAAGGAGATTTGATCGGCGAGCTGACACTGTTTTGTCCTGGGGCCCGCTACATGCTGACGGCGAAAGTGCTGGAAGACGGCGTCGTTTCCGCCATTAAGCGCGAGACGCTCGAACAAGAACTTGCCAACAATCCGACGCTGGCGGTCGAGTTGATGAAATGGATGAGCCTCCATTTCCGCAAAACGCAGACGAAATTCCGCGACTTGATTTTACACGGCAAAAAAGGAGCGCTCTATTCAACGCTCATCCGTTTGTGCAACAGCTACGGCGTCATGAAAGAAGACGGCATTTTGATCGACGTGCCGCTGACGAACCAAGAGCTCGCCAACTTTTGCGGCGCCGCCCGTGAAGTCGTCAACCGCATGCTCGGCGATTTGCGGAAAAAAGGCGTCATCTCCGTGCAAAAAGGCAAAATCCGCGTCCACGACCTGCAATACTTGCGCGACGAAATCGCCTGCGAAGGCTGCCCGCCCGAGCTGTGCAGCATTGACTGACGGGCAAGTGCGGCAAAAAAAGGAGCTGACCCAAAAGAGCGGTAATGTTCCTATTTAGGGCGACATGGAAAAACAGGCCACCACGAAAAACCCGGTAAAACCAAGGGTTTCAGAGGTGGTCTCTTTCACATACTTCGGTTAAATTTCACCAAAAAGGGGGCTTTTGAGTCAGCCCCTTTTTGCTCTTTTCGGAGCAATCATTCACACCGCACCTTACTTCACTATATCGCGATCCATCCAACTCAGACGGCCATCGTCTCCATTAAAAAAGATAACAAAAAATGCGCAAATACACACCTCTCGCTGCCCTGTAGGCAAATACGATGTTTACTGATGATGATCGTTAAGAAAAGAAAACAAGCCCACAAACAAAAAAATCCCCCCTAGCGTTTTATAAGTGCTTATATATTCTTTTAACATTTGCAAATATTCTTGAGAATCCACAGATCCCCCCATGGATCGAACCCAGGATGAAGCAAAACGACTCCCTAATTCAGGACTATTTAACATCAACCACAATCCGATGAGAGAAAGAACGAGTGAAACAAACTTCATTTTGTTTGGACTTTTTAAAATATTCATTTTGCATCCCCCTTTTTAACTATCCGTTATGCTTAAACGAAACACAAAAAACAGAAGCAAGTTCCATCAGGAAACTTGCTTCAATATTTCTATAAATAACGGAACACAGAACATTACTCATAGTAATAAAAACATACCCCTACAGGCTTAGCAGCATATCCATACCCTACTTTAGAATCCCATCCAATAAGTGGGTCGTACCAAACTTCAAAGTTATAAACTTTGTAATACGGTCTAGCTATTATGGTATAGGTTTTTCCTGCTGGAACTTGAATTTGATAAGTGTCTGTAACTTCATAAGATTTTGTTACGTTAAATCCCAACGCTGCCGAAACTGTTTCAGCGCTTATATTTGTGTTCGATGACCATGTGGCAGAAACCCCTTGTTTTATAGACATGGTAGCTGTTGATGGTCCTTTAAAAGTAGATTGTCTTATTATTTCTGTTCCACATGCTTCACTAGTAGTAATGTTTTTTAGATAATAACCCGTTCCTAATTGTGGAGTCACCACAGGACGATCCCCTGGAAGGGATGACTCTTGTGCTTGAGTGTATGCGATTGAAACCCCAACTAGTTTTTTCCCTTTTGGTCCAGGAACAGAAGTTTCTAATCTTTTAAGAAATTCTAGGTCTGTTATTATCAACCACCTTGTTCCCGCTTTGAGATACGACCACACTCGATTCTTTCGCTCTATCTAAAAACCCATTTACTGTCACATTCGTCTTGCTACTGAGTGAACATCCTGCATTTGAAGTCCCTTCTTCGGCAGAAGCGATGATACTGCCACCCAGCAACAGACCGAAAACTAACGAAAAAGAAAGGATTGATTTGAGAAGATCTTTTATCATTATAACCTCTCTCCAATTACAAAAATTATGTCCTCCAAAAGCAGCCAAGCAACGCGATCTGCCCACTATCTCTAAGCGCGAAACATTTTGACGGCAACTATTCGCACCCCCTTTTTTAACCTTTATTTTACAATTAGATTATATTTCTCCTTTACTAAAATTGTCAATAAAAATTTGAATTGTTTGTTTTTTTGTCACATAAAGTAAGATTTTTAAGCTTTATCGAGTTGTTTTTTGGCTCATCACCAAATTTTGTGATTTAGTGACAAAAAAGAGAAAGCACTGACGAGATCCTGGCCATAATGTTAGCGGTGAAATCAACATTAAGGAAGTCTCGTAAGGGCTTTCGATACCACTAGGATTGCTAGAATTGAAAACGATTGATTTCCCACTCATGTTGAGTGACTTCCATGCGAACCACTGGGAAGTCGAACACTTGGCGAATGTCTACTTGAAGTGGATCGACATGTTCTAATTTTTATCTTAATTAGGCGAGAAGACTCCCACTTCAACGAAGCAAAGCGGAGTAAGTGGGAGATGAATCGCCTTAACTATATTTTGCTGAAAATAGGATAG
>NZ_PIJF01000060.1:0-16301 GCF_002809985.1 Geobacillus sp. WSUCF-018B | reverse complement strand
GA
The DNA here is from genome assembly GCF_002809985.1 of Geobacillus sp. WSUCF-018B. Taxonomy (NCBI): domain Bacteria; kingdom Bacillati; phylum Bacillota; class Bacilli; order Caryophanales; family Anoxybacillaceae; genus Geobacillus; species Geobacillus sp. WSUCF-018B. Next base: position 16,299 of record NZ_PIJF01000060.1, on the reverse strand, counting down.
CACGCCTCAAAGAATAAGGATTGCTTGAAGCAGTCAAACTTCTTTGGAAGCCCCCACTTCAAATTTTCGCTAGAAAATTAAGTGGGGGTAGTTCACAAGGGCAAAGGACGGCACTCAACAAGGAAGGCAGGATAACATATGAGATTGACAATCACGATGAGCGGGCGGCAAGGGCCTGTTTCCTTGCCGCTCCATTACCAGCATTTGTTGCAAGGGATGTTGTATCGTTCGTTAGAAAATGAGCAGTTAGCTGCATTTTTGCATGACAAAGGATTCCGTCACGGGAAACGGTCATTTAAACTCTTCACGTTTAGCCGTTTATTTGGAACGCACCAAGTGGATCGGGGAAAAAAAGCGATTCGGTTTTTGGATGATTTCCAATGGCATATCGACACCGTTCTCCCAGAGCTGACTCAGCAACTTGGACAGCGATTTTTGTTGCAGAGAGAGATTGAGCTTTACGGACAGCTGATCGAAGTGAAAAGTGTCAAAATGGAGAACATCGACATACGCGAAAACGAAATTGACATTGTCATGCTCTCTCCATTGACCGTATATAGCACATATGAAACGTTCGACGGAAGAAAGAAAACGCAATTTTTTGACCCCGATGATGAGGTGTTCCCCCACCTGATTGAATTGAATTTCCGTCATAAATATGAAGCGTACTACGGCGTTCCGCCGACGGAAAGACTGTTGATCGAGCCGATTCACGTTCATCATCGTCATCGTGTGGTGACAATGTTCAAGAATATGTATATTACAGGGTGGCTTGGCTATTACCGCCTCTGTTCTTCACCAGAACAGCTGACATTTTTATATCATGTCGGCCTAGGCAGCCGAAATTCACAAGGATTCGGCATGTTTCGCCTTAAAAGCGAATAAACGGGTCAAGAGATTGTCGTCGACCTCCAATCATGCAAAAAACCCGGGGGATCGACGACAATGGTTTTTGACGCTCCAAGCCTACAGCCATCACGATTGAAAGTCATTGACAGAATTTTTGAAACGTGCTATGCTGAAAATAGCTCCAAACCGAAAAGCTTGATGGAACAAGCCTTTTTGGGGTTTTTATCGTACCTATGAGGGATTGAAACAACCATCAATAATAATTTTTTCAAAAACATCATAATCGTTTTTATCGTACCTATGAGGGATTGAAACTCTTTCAAAAACAGCAACTTCTTCGCCGTTATGCCCAGTTTTTATCGTACCTATGAGGGATTGAAACAACTTTTCTGCTCAAACTGTAGAACTCAAAAGAATTGCGTTTTTATCGTACCTATGAGGGATTGAAACAAGAGTGTGAATTTACGTGAGATCGGCAAAAACATCATTCGTTTTTATCGTACCTATGAGGGATTGAAACAGATACACACCGTCAGGAATAGCGGCAGCCACATTTACGTTTTTATCGTACCTATGAGGGATTGAAACTCGGCGAGGTGGACAAGCTGTCGCTGTCCCGTGTCGGTTTTTATCGTACCTATGAGGGATTGAAACCGGAGTCGGCCGCTTTCTCCACGCGTTTCCGCCCAGTTTTTGTCGCGCCTATAAGAGGCGAAACCCTCTTCAATGTCACGCCATCGTATGAACGTCTTCCGTTTGAAGAAACCGGATGGCTGCACTTCCCCGATCGACCGCTTCGTTTTGCTTCGGCTGCTCATTCTTGCGCCGCTTGCTTTGCAGGAAGCCGCTTTTTTGTTTCGCACATGGAGAACGTTTTGGCATCTGCTTTTTTTGTATGGCCCCATTGATCCACCAGGCATGGTTGTTCACCGCCTTTCTTTGCCGCTGCTGCATTTCCTCAGTCCGATGCGATATACTTGACATGGGAACAATCACGCTTCTTTCTCGTTCACCGTCGTGTCGGCGGACATGCTGCGTTGGCGTTGGACGGTTTGAAAGAAGGCGGAGAAAAGCGACGGGGGTGGGATGGATGCGCCGCAAGCTTCGCGATCTCGGTTTTTCCATCGGCACGCTTCCGGTGGGGAGACGCAATCAAATCACGGATGTGCCTGGGGTGCGGGTCGGTCATGTGACGATTCGTGAAGAGCGGGATGAACGGACGGTGGTCCGCACTGGGGTGACGGCGGTGTTGCCGCATGGGGGGAATTGGTTTTTAGAGAAGGTGCCGGCGGCGTGCTTTGTCCTGAACGGGTTCGGGAAAACCGCGGGACTTGTGCAAGTCGAGGAGCTTGGGACGATCGAGTCGCCGATTATGCTGACGAATACGTTCAGCGTCGGGGCGGTTTGGCAAGGGACGCTGGAATATATGTTGGAGGCGACGCCGGAGATTGGGGATGTGACGGGGTCGGTCAACATTGTCGTCGGGGAATGCAATGACAGCTATTTGAATACAGCGCGGGTGATGGCGGTGACGAAGGAGCATGCGAAAGAGGCGATTGCCGCGGCGCGGGTGGAGATGGAAGAAGGAGCGGTCGGGGCAGGAACGGGGATGATGTGTTTCGGTTGGAAAGGGGGCGTTGGCAGCTCGTCGCGGGTCGTGAGCAGGGGATATACGGTCGGGGCGCTGGTCGTGAGCAATTTCGGCCGGCGTGAGGAGTTGCGGTTCGTGCCGTATATGCCGCCGTCGTTCGATGAACGGGATGTGCCGCCTGGGTCGATTATGATGATCGTCGCGACTGACGCGCCGCTTGATGCGCGGCAGTTGAAGCGGCTGGCGCGGCGGGCGGCGGTGGGGCTCGGGCGGACGGGAAGCTGCGTCCATCACGGGAGCGGCGACATTGTCATTGCGTTTTCCAATGCTTATACCATTCCCCATTTTTCGGATTCTGCTCTTCAACCGTTCCCTCCGCTCGTCCGTGATGACGCGCCGCTCATGAATGAACTGTTTCAGGCGGCGATTGAGGCGACCGAGGAAGCGATTTGGAATTCGCTTACGATGGCTGAGACGACGACCGGGCGCAACGGGCGGGTGGGGGAGGCGATTCCGTATTCGTTGCTTCGACGGATGGGAGAATGAGCGAAAACGGCCTGAAAGGGATTCCTCTCAGGCCGTTTTTCATTGCCTTGGCCGCGCTGTCAGTGGCGGATGTGAAGGCGGTGCGCCCAGGCGGCGATTTTTTCTTTCATGTCTTCGCGCCATGCGCGGTCGTGGACGGTGTATCCGACCAAAGCTCCTGTGGCGATGAGGAGCAGCCCTGACAAGGCGAAAATGGCCGAAATGGATGCGAATCCTGCGATGGCTCCCGCTGCCGTCGGACCAGCGAGGTTGCCGAGAAAGCGGGAGCTGGCTGTGACGCCGAACACGCGGCCTTGGATGCGGCGCGGGCATTGCGCGTTGATCAGCGCTTGAAGGGCAGGCCATACCCCGCCGACGACAAGCCCTTGCAAGAAGCGCCAGACGTACAATTCATAAAGATGGTCCGTCCATACTTGCGGCAAAGCGAACAGGCCGGAGAGCAGAAGCAACATCGGCAGTGTTTTCTCCTGCCCGATCCGGTCGCCGAGCTTGCCTAAATACGGCGCGCCGATGATCGTGGCGATTCCGGTGATCGAGGAGGCGAGCCCTGATAGAAATGCGAGATTGCGAGAATCGCCGACGAGCGACTGGACGAAAATCGTCATCATCGAGTTGACGCCAAGAACGGCGATTTGCACGAGAAAGGTGGCGACAAACAAGATGACGAGCGGCCGATGGGCGAATACTTCTTTGAAACTGGCATGGCGCTCTTGCGTCTGCGGCGCGACGGGGTCTTTGTCGAGCCAAAAGACGACAGGAAGCAATGTCGCCAAAATGCAAAACCCGGTCACGAGAAACACCGGGCGGAAGCCGAACCAATCGGATAAGGCGCCGCCGATGAGCGGCCCGATGATGTTGCCGGCGATGCTTCCCGTCTGCAGCGTCCCGAGCGCCTCGCCGCTATGGTCTTTTGGCACGACGCGCGCCAAGTATGAAAACGAGACGGTGATGAATCCCGAGAAAAAGCCGACCAAAAAGCGAAGAACAAGCAGCGCCATCGGCGAATGGGCGAACGCCATGCAGCTGGTGATCAGCCCCATGCCAATCCCTGCGCGGATGAGGTTGGCGCGCTGGCCGTACTTGTCGGCGAACATGCCCCAAATCGGCGCCATGATGGCCGCCGACAAAAACGTCGCCGAAAAGACAAGACCGGTCCAGACGCTCAACGAATGGTGCTCGGTGACGCCCATTTCCCACAACAGCAGCGACAAAAACGGAATGACCATCGTCATTCCCGCCGACACCATGAAATTGCACAGCCAAAGGATGCGGACGTTTCGTTTCCAGTTCAAGGCAGGTCATCTCCTGTATTCTTTCGTCTCTCTAATTAATTTTAGCACGATGGAAAAACAAAGGAAACGATTTTGCTTATCAATGGGGCAAGACCATGGCATCGGGCATCGTTCAGGCTTGTCGCGGGCTGCATGTGCTTTTGGCCGCCGCTTGTCCAAGGGAGCGAAACAAACGAATCCCCCTTGCCTGCCCGGCAAGGGGGTCATCTATGTCAAAGGGGGAGGGGATTAGGCGTTATTGGCTTGGGCTTCTTTCCACTTGGCTAACTCACGTTCGACTTCTTCATCAAATGGCACAGGGGACAACACGGCGTTCGTTCCGAATCGGGCGGCTGCCGCTTCGGCTTCTAACGCGATGACGCGCTCTTCCATGCGGGCGAATCCGCGCAGCGCCTCGTCGGCGGAAAAGGAGGCGAGCGCCGAGTCGATTTGCTTCAACGCTTGCGCGGCGTTAACGCGGGTAGCGAGCTCCAGCTGCTTAGCTGCGAGCTCGTCGTACCGCTCGCGCAGTTGGTTTAGACGGTTGGCGACTTCGGCTGTTTTCGCTTTGATGGCGTCGTATTGTTGTTTGTACGCCTCCAGTTTTTTCTCATACAACAGCTTGTCTCGCAAGGCGAGTTTGGCGACGGCTTCTTCGTTGCGCTCGAGCGCCAGTTTCGCTTGGCGGCTCCGTTTTTCAATCGTCGCCTCCGCTTGGGCGATGAGCGTCTCATAGCGCCGCTCGGCGACCCATTGCTGGGCGAGCGCCTGGCGCCCTCGTTCGAGCTGTTCTTCAAGTTCGCGCAAATATTGTTTCGTCATGGCGACAGGGTCTTCCCAGCGGTCGATTTGTTCGTTCACTTCAGCGAGAACGATCGTCTTCATTCGGCGAAAAATGCCCATTTGTTTGTGCCTCCTTTTGAATCGTTTTTTCCCATTCATCAAGCCAATCGGCGGAAACGGATGGCGCCGCTGGCATCAACGCCTCAACAGCAGATGGTTTGCGCGCTTGACGCCGCCCCGAGGCGTACACCGCGGCCAGTGCAAGCAAAAGCAACACCCATTTCGGCAGCAACGCCGCAATTCCGAGCGCGACGAGCACCCAGCCGATCCAGCGCTTCGACCGCGCCGCGGCGAGCCATACGGCCCCGACGGCGGCAAGCAAAAGAGGAATGAGCCACTTTAGGAACAACATCGGCATCATCCAGCCATCGCGCCGCTCCATGATGAACTCCCGATGGGGATGACCGAATCCGCCCGGCATGCCGTCAAACGGAGCGCCCGGACGCCCGTGCGCCATCACTTCATGCGGAGCGAGAACGTGAAACAGGCTGACCCCCGCGAGAGCGACAAAGGCGAGCAGAAACACCGCTCGAGCTTTTTTCAATCTCGTCACCTCCTTTTGTGTGGTGGACTGGCTTACGGTTTGTATTGTAGAAGGGGAAGGAGAAAATTAGGTGAAAAGTGAATGTTTTTTGAAGGGGTTTTGAGCATATCATCCATTAGGGGGGAGCTGCGAGATGAACGGTGATGTTCGCATGACATGACGGGGGAGGAAGGAAAGACGTGGTTCGGTCGTATGGGGTTGATGTGGGCGGCGCTTTGTTGGTGTTGTTGTTTTCCTTTTTGTTTCCGACGTTTTATGTTGGATATTATGCGTACGGCTCGTTTTTGGGGTTTGCCATCGGTTCGTTGATCGTCGGCTTGGCGAGAATTCGATGGCATCCGCAGGCGCGGTTCGGCGGTACTCTGATCGGTTCGTTCCTCATCATCGCGGTGTCTGTCCTCATCATCCGCCTGTTTCCGATCGAAATCCGCGATGTCGGAGACTTGGTTATGCAGTATATCAACGCGGTTGTGAATGCGTTGATATATTTGGCATTCTCCACGCCCTCCACCTGTTGCATCGCCTGAAGCAGGGCGACGTTCCGTTTGCGAAAAAACGCTGAAGCGGCTCATAACGCCTGTCTCACCGTTCAAGAATCATTAGTTGAAATGTGAGGAAGAACATGAAAAACTGTTCTCCATCATTGTCCCTTGCATCAGAGAGAAATCATGAAAGAATGATAACGATGGCAAGGGTCGATAGAAAAAAACAAGCTTCTGAAGCAATTACGCTTCAGAAGCTTGTTCGACGGCCGTGGCAAATTGGCGGCGATGTTGGATAGTCAAATAAACGAGTGTTCCCATCATCATGGCAACAACAAATAGAAGCAGCTTGCTGAGGTTTTCCCACATAAACGAGAAATCACCGCTTGAGATGACCGCTTTCAATCCGAAAACCGAATACGTCATCGGAAGCCATGCGTTAAAGTGTTGCAACGAGCGTGGAATCAGTTCGAGCGGGAATGTTCCCGCGCTTGTTGTCAATTGCAAAATCAGCACGACAATCGCGATAAATCTTCCTGGATCGCCGAACACGGTAACAAGAAATTGAATGACAGATAAAAATGTGATGCTAGTGACAATGCTAAACACGATAAAGAGCGGGACGCTTTTTACGTGTAAATCGAGTCCAACCAGCAACACGACATCCGCCAGCAGTGCTTGCAAAATCCCAACGCCGATCAAGACGCCGAATTTAGCCAAAAACCAATGCAATGGCGAACGTGGAACCCCTGCTGGTTCGCGAAGCGGAAAGACGATGGAAAGCAACAGCGCACCCACAAACAATCCGAGTGACAAGAAGTACGGCGTAAACCCTGTTCCGTAGTTCGGCACTTTATTGATTTCTTCCTTGTGGAGATTCACTGGTTGGGCAAACATGTCGTAGACAGCTTCATTGGCCTTGACATCGCTTGCTTGTTCGGCTCCTTCTTTCAACTTATTCGCCAATTCTTTTGAGCCGTCTGTCAGTTGGTTGACACCATCTTGCAAATGTTTTGTCCCGTTCGTTAATTCCTTCGTTCCATCCGCTACTTGTTGTGAACCGTTTGCCAACCGACGCGTGCCATCTTGAAGCTGATCTGCTCCTTGAGCCAATGTTTGCAGGCCTGAAGAAAGTGTTCCACTGCCATGGGCAAGCTGGCTTGCTCCTTGTGAAGCTTCTTGCATTTTTTCATACATTGTGTTCATGCCACTGACGAGTTGTCCTTGGCCATTCGCCAGTGCGTCTGCGCCATTGACAAGTTGTTGTTGACCGGCAAGCAGTTTGTCGATTCCGCGATCGAGAGCGATATGCCCTTCGTGCAGCCGTCGGGCTCCTTCGTGCAAAGAAGAGGCTCCAGAGTGCAACGATTGGGCGCCGCTATTTAACTTTGCAAGGCCGTTTTTGACTTGTTGGCTTCCTGATGATAGCTCCATGATCTTTTGTTTTAATTGTTCTACGGCTCTCTGTTGCTCTTGGGGAGTTGCCTTGATGAGCGCATCCAACTGTGTGTCCAACTGCTCAAGACCGTTTGCGACTTGTGCTGCTCCTGTTTGAACTTTTGCGGCTTCTTCCTGCCACTGAGCCAGTAAAGCTGTGAGCTTTGCCGCTCCATCGCTCAATTGTTCAGATCCTTGTAAAAGTTGCGGAGTGCGGGCGTCGAGCGCTTGCATTCCCTCATATACGCGTCTTGTCCCTGAAGCAAGATTCGCTGTTCCTTGTTGAGCCTGCTTGGCTCCGGAGAGGAGTTTCTCTTGCCCAGCGGTCATTTGTTTCATCCCGTTGTAAAGCGTTTCGATTCCGGTTTGAACTTGCAATGAGCCACTGGCAGCTTGGTGCAGTCCGTCAGTAAAGCTCACGGATTTTTCCGCGAGTGTCGCTAAATGGTGATATAACGTTTCACTTCCGTCTTGTGCTTTTTTCATGCCATCATACAGTCGATTTGTTCCGTCTTGTGCTTGACTGAGTCCGTCATGCAGTCGTGCGGCTCCGTCGCTCGCTTTTGTCAATCCGTCAGCGACGGTTTGAATCGTATCAAACATGCTTTCGGCATATGTTTCTGTTATGGCGTTCGCTACTTCGTTTTTTATTTTTTCAACTGCAGTTTGACCGATTTGTGCCGATAGAAAGTTAAATCCCTCATTCGGTTTGTAAATGAGCTCCAGTTTTTTCGGATGATCGTCTTGCAGCGTTGTCGCATTCCGGGAAAAATCGTCAGGGATTTGAATGAGCATATAATATTTTTGTTCTTTTAACCCTTTTTCCCCTTCATGTTCGGTTACAAAATGCCAGTCAAACTGTTTGTTCTCTTTTAACTTCTCGACGAGATCTTTTCCAAGATGAATCTCCTTTCCGTCGAGCATTGCCCCTTTGTCTTGGTTGACTACAGCGACGGGAAGTTCATCCAAATGATTGTATGGATCCCAAAATGCCCATAGAAACATGCCGCTGTATAGAAGAGGGATGAATAATACAGCTATGACAGGAATCAGTACTTTGCGGTTGGTCAGAATGGCCTTCCATTCTTTCAACCATAATTGAAATGCGTGCATGCCCGAACCTCCTTTGTTTATAATTATGACTGATTTGTCCATTTAGTCATTTTTAGCCCAAAAAGTGAAGGATTATCATGGAGACAATCCTTTCAGCAAATACAGATCAAACAGTTCGGCAATGGTTTGTTGAGACAATGGTTCGTGATCTTTTTCCCATTCAATGCTTAATGCGATGTACATTTTAAACATGAAAAATGCCGTTAACTCTGGATCGCAAGAGCGAATGTCCCCTTTTGCCATCGCTTCTTCAATTTTTTCGCGAATATAGGCAATCATTTCGCGATCAAGGCGTTTCATCACCTCTCGTACAGCTGCGGTGCCAATATCGCGAACTTCCTGCAAAAGTTTGATGGTTAATTCATGTTCCTGGCGGAACGTAAAAATACGTTGCAAGGCGCGTTGGACGTTTTCGCTGAACGGCAAACGATCATCCATAGCCGCATCCGCTTCATGCTTAATTTCGGATATAACAGAGGAAACGATATGGTCAAGCAGCTCTTCTTTGCTTTTGAAAAATGTATAAATCGTTCCTTTCCCGACATTAGCCATCTTCGCTACTTGATCCATTGTCGTTGCTTTGTAGCCGAACAGCGAAAATGATTGAGTGGCGGCATCAATAATTTGTTGTTTTTTATCCGACATGGGCATTCATCCTTCATTTTTGACTAAATGGACAATTTGGTCATCACGTTTTAAATCATAACATGAATATGTTCGATTCGCAACAGCAATAAAGTATTTATGTTTCGTTTTTCTCACTCAACGGCACGTTCTGTTAGGGGAAGGAAGCCTTGGCCTTGCTGTTTTGTCCCCCGGATTTAGCAAGGAAGACGAACAAGAAATTCGGTTCCTTCCCCGATTTGACTATGGACGTGGATCGCGCCGCCGTGGGCGTCGACGATCCATTTGGCGATCGACAGCCCGAGGCCGTGGCCGCCTTGTTGGCGCGAGCGCGCTTTGTCGACGCGGTAAAAGCGGTCGAAAATGCGGCCGATGTCTTCCGGCGGGATGCCGATGCCGGTGTCTTTGACGGAAAGGAACACGTGCTTTGGCTCGGTGCGGATCGACAGCGTCACCTCGCCGCCTTCGGGGGTGTATTTGATCGCGTTGTCGAGCAAAATGTACAATAGCTGCGTCAATTTGTCCGGGTCAGCGGTGACGAGCGCTTGCTCGGGAGCGTGAAAATGCATCGTAATCTGTTTTTTCGCCGCCAGTTCCGACATGAGCTGGAACGTGCGCTCGGCGTGCGGGCGGAAATCGAACGTTTGTTTTGAAAGCTCCAGCGCGGCGTGTTTCGCATCCGCGCGGGCGAGCGTCAACAAGTCGTTCATCAGTTTCGTGATTCGCTTCAATTCGTCACGCAGGCGGTCGAGCAGGCGGCGGGCAAAGTCGTTTTTCATCACATCCTCCTCAAGCGAAAGCGCCTCGACGGACGAGAAGACGACGCTGAGCGGCGTCCGCAGCTCATGAGAGGCGTCGGCGACGAACTGGCGCTGCCGCTCGTACGCCTCTTCAATCGGTGCGAGCGCGCGCTTGGACATAAAGAAGCTGAGCGCCACGCCGACGGCAAGAAACAAAACGGCCAAGCCGATGAGCACAATGAGCAGCCAATGGAACACGCCGAAAAACGACGTGACGTCCATGCCGATATACAGCATGCCCACGAAATCGCCGTGGATGACGATCGGACGGGCGGCGGCGAGCACGCGCCAGTCGCGGGCCGCTTCGCGCGCGAGGCCGGGCATATGTTCCGGCAAAGAGACGCTCATGTAGACGGGAGAGCGCTCATTTGCCTTGAGATGGGACAAGGCGTTTAAAAAATACGGACGCAGGCGCGGGTGGACTTCATCCCCGGCGAGCAGGCCCCCGTCCGGGCCGATGACGTAAAAAAAGAGTTGGTCTTCGCTTAACAAAATGACATTTTCATCATCAAACAAGTCGAAATTGCTTTGCTTGAGCAGCACTTGTTCGATCGTATTCGCCTCTTGCTCGGCGAGGCGGCTGATGCGCCGCTCTTGGTCAGAGGTAGCGATCCAGTAAAACAAGGCCGCGGCGATCATGACAAACAAGGCGAGAAACAACGTGAAAATGCCGCTGTAGAGCGCTGTCAGCCGCCAATGGGCGCGGCGGAACAAGTCGGCGCTTCCTAGGCGGCGCAGCCAGTCGCGCCATTCCCTCCAGTTATTTTTCAATTTTATACCCCACTCCTCGAACGGTTTGGATGACATCGTCTTTCAACTTTTTGCGCAATAGCTTGATTGTCGCGTCGATCGTTTTCATTGACACATCGGCATCCCACCCCCAGACGCGGTCCAATATCGTTTCGCGCGGCACGACTTGCCCTTGGTTTTGCACGAGCAAATCGAGAAGCTGAAACTCGCGTGGAGTGAGGAAAATCTCTTCATCGCCGCGATGGAGAGTATGGCTTGTCCGGTTTAAGGTGAAGCTGTGAAACGCCACTTTTTCCTCTTGAAGCGGGACGAACGTCCGCCGGGCGAGCGCCTTGAGCCGCGCGACGAGCTCGTCGATTTCAAACGGTTTGACCAAGTAATCGTCCGCTCCCGCCTCAAGCCCGGTGACGCGGTCGTGGACGGCGTCTTTCGCCGTCAGCATCAAAATCGCGCCTGTGTAGCCGTTTTGCCTCAACCGTCGACAAATGTCCACCCCATCGCCGTTTGGAAGCATCCAATCGAGCACGACGACATCGTAAAACTCCGCCATGGCGTAATCGTACGCATCTTCCCCTTCCTGCACCCAATCGATATGGTCGATGCCTTTCTTTTTCAATAAGTGAACGATCAGCTCCCCTAGGTGAAGATCGTCCTCGGCCAGCAAAATTTTCATCGCCATTCCTCCCGTTCTGTCTCTCTTCCTTCTTAATCATATCAAATCGTTCGTGAAAAAACGGTGAAAACGCAGCCCATTCGCCGCGCAGAAGGCTGTTCTCTCAAAAAGAATTTTCACCATTTTTTCACCTTCCTTGGCTATCATGATGGACGAAGAGGAAAAGGAGGCAAACGGCGATGAGGAAAATGAGGAATTTGCATCTTTGGATTGGGCTGATCAGTTCGATCTTTTTGCTTGTTGAGGCGGTGACGGGGCTCCTTCTATCCGAGCCGTGGCTGATCGGCCAGGCGGAGCGCGGCGAGATGCACCGCGCCGCGCAGGAAAGAATGAACGCGTTCGGGGCGGGGCAGACGTCGGGAGCGGGGGCATCTACGGCCCCGATGGCACCGCGCGCCGAGGGAGGCGGATCGTCGCTCATGATGTTCGTCCGCCAGCTGCACGAAGGGAGAATCGGTTCGCTTGACATCCGCTGGGCGGTTGATGTCGCGGCGGTGGCGATGATCATTTTGACCGCGACGGGGATTTTCCTGTCGATCCGCACGCTCGCAGCGGGACGGAGGCGGAAGCAGAAGCGGATGACGCCAGCGCCGGAGACGACATAACGGATGCAGAAAGGGATGAAACGATGCATCAGAACAACCGAAAGAAACAGCGGCGCTGGTCTTCTCTTTATGCAAGGCCGATCGATGTCGGTGGCATCGTCGTATGTCGTCCGCCATTTCACTGCTTGGCGGCCATTCGCTCGAAGATGCTGCATATTCCATCATGGATCATGAAGGAGGAGATGACCCATGGACATGATGCCATTTGAACCAACCCCAACGCCAGAACCGAAACGCCGCGGCCGCTTCGTATCGTGGCTCGCCGCTTCCGTCGCAGGGGCGGTGATTGGGAGCGCGGCGACGTGGTATGTGGCGCCGAAATGGATGCATGAAGAAACGAATTCCCAAACGGAAACAGCGGAAACGACCGCAAAAAGCGAGGCGCTGCCGCTGCAGCCGACGGCGAACGTCAACACGAACATGATCGCCGCCATTAATAAAGTGGCCGATGCGGTCGTCGGCGTCGTCAACATTCAAAAGCAAGTCGACTTTTTCTCTGATCAAGCACAAGATACGGAAGCGGGGACGGGGTCGGGCGTCATCTTTAAAAAAGACGGCGATGCGGCCTACATTGTGACGAACAACCATGTCATTGAAGGGGCGAACAAAGTCGAAGTGGCGCTTCCGAACGGCAAAAAAGTGAAAGCCGAGATCGTCGGCGCGGATGCACTCACCGACCTTGCCGTCTTGAAAATCCCTGCTGAAGGGGTGACGAAAGTGGCGAGCTTCGGCGACTCGTCGAAGGTGAAAATCGGCGAGCCTGTCGCGGCGATCGGCAACCCGCTCGGCCTTGATTTGTCGCGGACGGTGACGGAAGGGATCGTCAGCGGCAAACGGACGATGCCCGTCTCAACGTCAGCGGGGGATTGGGAAATCGACGTCATCCAAACGGACGCCGCCATCAACCCGGGCAACAGCGGCGGAGCGCTCATCAACAGCGCGGGGCAAGTGATCGGCATCAACAGCATGAAAATCGCCGAAACGGGCGTCGAAGGGCTCGGCTTTGCGATCCCGAGCGAAAATGTCAAACCGATCGTCGAACAGCTGATGAAAGATGGGAAAATCAAACGCCCGTACCTTGGCGTCCAGCTTGTCGATGTGGCGGATTTGTCCGATGACGTCCGCACGAATGAATTGAAATTGCCGTCGAACATCACAAGCGGGGCGGCCGTCACGTCCGTCGAACCGTTCTCCCCAGCCGCCGAGGCCGGATTGAAATCGAAAGACGTCATCACGGCGATCAACGGGGAGAAAATCGACAGCGTCAGCGCGTTGCGCAACTATTTGTATACGAAAACAGCGGTCGGTGATCGCATCAAACTGACGATCTATCGCGACGGGTTTGAGACGACCGTATCGGTCACCTTAAAAGCGAGAGACAGCAGCCAGTCGTAAGAAGACATCGCCTCTTTTCAGCCGAAGCGGCTGGAAAGAGGCGATGTTCATTTTCGTGTGCGGCGCTTGCTCATGATGCTGGAGTATAAAGCGAAATGAGACGGCTGTACGTTGATTCCGTGTCGTCAGCACTTTTTGTATCGAGTCTGCTCATATTGCGAGAGCTGGCAGGACGACGTGCAGCCGTTGCATGTCCGAGAGTGGGTGCGCCCGCAATACAGGGGGCCCCATGATCCGAATCATCACTTCGCTCGGAATGATGTTGGAGGAAGGGCTTCGTTTGCTGTTGTCACAAGGACCGAATTCCTTGGCTAGAATAGGCGTGCCTACTACGAGCCACAAGGACGTTCGTGCCTCATATGTACAACAGCGAAGTCTCACGAAGGGATCTCAGTTGTCCATGGAGATGAGTAAGTTTGCTCACCTACGGTTTCAATTGGGCAACGACTCTCGGAAGCGGCTGCACCACCATAATTTGATTTTCCTGATGCTCCATTCGGTTTCTGTTGTTTGAAGCGCATGAACACGCCAATACATGGGCGGATGGGGCATAAACTGGAATTCCAAAAATCTAAAAAACCAAGAATCTCTTTCTAAGGAAGAGATTTTTTTGTCCTTTTTATTTGCTTCTTGCTCGTTTTTAAAATCAATGTGGTATCCTACAGACTTTTCCAATGCTCGATCTTGATATTCACACAGGATCGTCAAACTGTTAGCCATTTGAGCATTCCCACCGTCCAACAGCGTTGCTCCTAAATGATCTGCCCGGACTTCCATCCACTGTGTGAATAGAGATTGGAAAGCAGGAAGCAGAAAAATCAAGAGCCATAGGCCGAGAAAAACAAAGATTTGATTATGTTCTAGCCAATTTGGAAAGGCTTCATGGATAAGGAAAACACCAGCAAAAACTAACCCGATCAACGCAAATCGCAATAACTGTCCTATCAAGACATCTCGCTTTTTCACATGAATCGCCTCATGAGCCAAAATGCCTTCAATGGCTTCATGGGGAAGTTTCAGCGTTTCTGAAGTTAACGCTACCAATGATCGACCAATATTCGCACCTATCGCAAAACCGTTATATTCGGCCGATTCCGTAACATAAATATCAACATGAGAAAGGCCGGCACGTGAAAAGACTTTCTCGATGATGGGCAGCAAATCGGGATCGTCTATTTTCCTCATATCTAAAGCGATTTTCAATACGCGATCCGAAATCCATAGATTGAATATCCAAAATAGTATAATAACAGCGGTTGTTGCGATCGGCCCGATCCCCAGCAAAGTAAACAGTGTGAGAAGGGCTGCATAAGCTCCCACCCCTTTCACCGTTGCTGCAAAATACCATTTTCCTAAAAGTCGTTTCCAATTTTTCGGATGATAAAAAGGCTTTACTTCGAACTCTTCCATTTTATGTATTTCTCCTTTAAGGAGAAAATCCATCGATTCTAATGGATCAGGGGTGAGATAAACTTTTTCACCGGAAAAAGATAACTTCCACGTTTTCCCCATGCTGGTCGTATAGTCCATATTAGGAGAGAACAAAGAAAAAAGCTGGAATAGTTGCAACACATCCGGCCTTGTCTGAACGCTTACTTCTGAAAGTTCCTTCAATGGATATTTTTTGGTTTCAAACAAAGATACAGCATATAATGCTTCTTCGTGTTCTGCGTAAAAAAGGCGGAGAGAGCGAAGCAGTCCCACTCTTTTTGTCAGCCCAACAAAAAGAGAGATGAAGCTATATAAAAGGATGAACGTAATCGCGGAATTCGGCCCGAAAAGGAAATAAAGAACAGCAATGACGATGAAAAATCCGGAAAATAACAAATCCGCTAATAGGCGCTCTTTATTTTTAGACAAGACTATTTCTCTCGCACCTTGTTCTTTTAGTTGATCGATGATCTCTTTCAATTGGGTTTTGCTTCTTTCCGGTACCGGAGAGCTAAAAAAGCTAAATCCAAATATAAAAAAATGGGCACCGTTTTTATAAACCCTTGATCTAAGAACACATAGACGATCCATCCGATTCCGAGTATCGCAGTGAGGATATGTACATATAAAGAAGGACACCATTTTTTAAAAAAGTATGCCAAGAAACCGAGAAAAAAGCCGACTGCAGCAGTCCAAATCGATATAGTCACATCTGGCATCTGTTGCTCCCCCTGTCTAGTTGAAAAAGTGCAAGAAAACCCCCTAGTCATTATTTATCACTTAAGTAAATCCACTAACACCCATTGGTAACGAAATTCGTCCATTCTACATGTAGGTGGTTGACAATGGCATGTTGTTGAACGTTCATGAACGTTTTTCTCCAATATTGGTTCTTTTTTCAATTGACATTATAGCAGGGACAGGTTCGTTTTGTATATCTTTTTCTTTTTTCACTCCACTGCGCTTGTTGGGGAACATGAATATGACCTACAATATTTTCCTCACATGTAACGGATAACGATCATTCATGTAGGAGAGGAACCGTATGATTAAGAGACCCGTTTTTGTATGACTCATGTTGTTGTCTTCCGCATGATTCGTGATTTACGCTTACGAAAGCGAGCGGTCAGTGTCCTGGTATGTTCGTTGCATGAATGGATCAGCAGATTGTTGCTAATGTTTTGACCATTCATTGTATATACATGCTCATTGAAAAGTTAACCTTCGCATAAGCGGTGCCCACTCCGGTTATACTGCTCCTAATGAAAAACATGGAAAAGGAGCGGAATTCTGCATGAAACGTCTCAAAATCACCAACGATCACGGATGGACACCTCGGACACTT
>NZ_PIJF01000059.1:0-17313 GCF_002809985.1 Geobacillus sp. WSUCF-018B | reverse complement strand
TGGGTCTGTGAAGCAGGTGGTTGTTCGGTCTTCCGTCACGCCTTGGCGTGACGGGGCAAGCCTATGGCTTGCCTTCGACAGTCGAAAATGGACAAACCGTTTTTCCGTCAAGGATATGTTAAACTTCTTCGTTGCATCTATCCTGAAAATACCCGAACTCCAAAATGTGTAAAGTTGTAAAATTCAACATAGAGGTCTTTTCATCCTTCCGATGGTGACGAAATTTTTTTGTCATGGGAGTCTATATAAAAAATACACGAAGGTAACCAAATTGGTGAAGCAAATCATCAAATTGTTTCCAAGAGAATGAAAAATTTTGAAAGATGCTTATACATATATAAGGAGGGTTTTTATGAAGGATATCCGAATGACGGTGGTCCTTACGTTGTTGTTGCTATTGGTGCTAGTTGGCTGCGCCAAACCGAAAGTGGAGCAAACGGTAAAATTAGGTGGTGCGGTCAAAACGATCGGTGACCTAGTGGTGCTAAACGGAAACAGCAATTTGCCAAAAGGCGCCGTCGTGCAAATTGTGATGAAAGAAATCGAGGGGGGCAAACAGGTACTCGAGGAAAAAGTAAACGTTGGGGAAGACGGAAGTTATTCATGGAGCGCGAAAAGACCGGAGCGAGCTAAGGAATATGAGCTGGATGTGATGTTTTTGCCAGAATTGCAGCCGAAGCACGTAAAAGAGAAGTATGGCGAAAAGGGAGAGCTTATCAAAAAAGACTCGTCGGGCAGGGTAGAATATCAAACAGACGGACAAACCTATGTAGGAATTAAAATGTATGACCGCATCTTGAAAATAGGCGATGGAATGGGAGGACAGCAATCCATGTTAGCAGAAACATTGCCTCCACCGCCACCATCTTATTAACATGCAAGCACTGGCAGCTTACAGATGAAAGGAACATGTAGCAATCGTTTGCCTGTGTTCTGAGGGAGGGATCGGCCTTATGAAGAAATGGAAGCTCGCCTTGACGGTGCTGGCGGATTTGTTGCTTACCATTTTCACGATTATGGCGATTATCGCGTTTGCGCAAAGCTATTCCTTGTTCCCGAGCCCGCAAATGATCACGGTATTTTGGCAGCAATTTCAGCAGCTGTTTTGGAGCTTTTTTTCTATTCGTGATATAACGGTTTCGCTCTCGCAATGGCACAATGCTCCCCTGCTCTCAACGATGATGGAGCCGTATGCCTATTCCCTTGTTATTTTATGGGGGGCGCTGGCTGTTTCCTTCCTTATAGCCGTTACGGGAGCCTACATCTGCTTTTTGCTTCCGCGTCCGCTGCAAAAAATGGTTAAAGGAATCGCGTTTTTTCTTGAGTCGATCCCCGATGTTATTTTTATTTTTTCTACGCAACTGTTTGTCATCTGGGTGTTTAAAAAGACAGATTTGCTTATTGTCAATCCTGTTGCCGGTTTTGACAATGTATACGTGCTGCCGATTGTCATGATTTCCATTTTGCCTTCCATTCTGCTGTTCCAAATGACATTTCTTGCGTTTACGGAGGAAAAAGACAAGCCATACGTCGAATATGCGCTAGCGAAAGGATTGTCAAAAACGGCAGTGCTATGGCGCCATATGTTCCGCAACGCGCTGATCACCGTGTTTTCCAACGTCCAATATTTGTTTTGGTTTATGCTGTCGAACTTGTTAGTGGCGGAATATTTGTTTAATATGCACGGATTGTTCCGGTTTTTGTATGAGCAGCTCCATACGCCGGAAGTAGTGGCTATCGGTCTTGCCATGCTGTTTTTGCCATTTTACCTCATTGATGTGGCCGGGAAACGAGTGATTGCTTATTTGACGGGAATCGAGAGGGGGGTGGCGTGATGCGCGCATTCCGCAACGTGTATTTTGCGGCAGGGTTTATCATCGCGGCTGGTCTATTGCTGGCCAGTTTTTTCTATTCTTATTGGCTGAAAGACATCATTCCCCAGCCGCCGAAGCAGATCTACAATGAGGCTGGGCGGCTCGTTGACGTTCCTCCATACCCGCCGAGCTGGGCCCACCCGTTTGGCGTCGATCGCCAAGGTGAAGACGTGTTTTGGAAAGTCATCGATGGGGCGAAATATACGATTGTCACCGCATTGGCGGTCAGTTTGCTGCGGCTTGTGTTTGGGACGGTCGGCGGAATCGTGTATGCTTTTTATTTGCAGAAATTTCGGTTTATTGCCGAGTCCATCGTCCGCGCCTTTCGGTTTGTGCCGGCGATCTTTTTAACGATGCTCTTTTTTGCTTTCATTCCATTGGAGGAGCAAGGAGCTGGAATGGGAGTGTTGATCAAACAACTATTGGTGCTTGCGGCTGTTGCGCTTCCGCCGTTAATGCTGGTCATCGGCAATGATATCGCTGTCTTTTTGCAAAATGAATTTGTCGTTTCTTCCCGGCTGATGGGAGCTGATCACGTTTGGCTCATCCGCAAGCACGTTCTCCCGTATATGCGGCCGCGGCTGTTTTTGCTGTTTACCCAGCAGACGGTGCAGTCGCTCTTGCTGCTTGTGCATCTCGGGGCGTTTCAAATATTGCTAGGAGGCGTAAAAGTTATATATGATTCCGATGGGTTGGGCCCTCCGGAGAAGGTGGCGCTCTCCCTTTCGAACGAATGGTCCGGCTTGATCGGTCTTTCCTATCGGGAAATGATGCTTGACCAATGGATTGTTGTCGGGCCGTGTGTTGCCTTTATCGTTGCCATTTTTGCCTTTAAATTAATGGGAAAAGGGTTAGAGCAAGTGATCGCTGGAAAAGGAAAACGGAAGCAGCGGAAAAAACAGCGGAGTTCATCGGGAAAAACCGCTTCTTTTCCGCCGCAGCAGGGCGATTTTGAATTTGTACTTTATAAGATAGACAGGTGTTGATGAAATTTATGGATTGAAGGAGGGTATCCTATTATGATTTCCGCGAAAGCACGGGCTGTCGATGAAAAACGAGTAATTGGGGGGAGTGCGGTTAAATAGCAGAATCAGGCCTGACGGGCCGAACGGCGGCTTTTTCCGGGATGGAAAGCGAATCGATTGGTAATGGGCGGCGTGGAAGTGAATACGGTGTGCCTGTTGTCTCAATAGGTATGGTCGGGCGTTACCGTGTGGGGACGTCTTTTCTTTTTGCTGTTTTGCAGAAAAAATTTAATTTAAATCAACAATTATTTATTGATAAACGATAAGACATTCATTACAATTAAGTCGAAAACGAGTCAGTGTGAGGTGTTTCGATGAAACGGGAAACGTTGTTTTTGAAGGCGTCTTTAGTGTTGATCGGCCTTCCGGTTTTGGCATTGTGCCTATTTTTGGTTCCTGCGCTTGCGAAGGTGGCGGTCAAGCTGGTGCCAACGTTCCCTTGGATCAAGTATTTTGTTTATCTTGTGTTTGAGGCGTCCGCGCTGCCGTTCTACTTCGCGTTGTATCAGGCGTTCCGGTTGTTAGTGTATATTGACCGAAACGACGCGTTTTCCGAGGCGTCGGTGAAAGCGTTAAAGACGATCAAACATTGCGCCGTCGCCATCAGCGGGCTGCATTTGCTTGTCTTGCCGCTGTTTTACTTGTTCGCCGAGAAAGGCGACGCTCCGGGTGTCATTTTCGTCGGTTTGATTGTGCCGTTTGCGTCGCTTGTCATCGCTGTGTTCGCCGCGGTGTTGCAAAAGTTGCTGCAGCAGGCGATTGAAATCAAACAAGAAAATGAGTTGACCATTTGAGGTGGATGACATGCCGATTATCGTGAATCTTGATGTCATGTTGGCGAAGCGGAAGATGAGCGTCACCGAGCTGTCGGAGAGAGTCGGGATCACGATGGCGAATTTGTCGATCTTGAAAAACGGGAAGGCGAAGGCGATCCGTTTCTCGACGCTCGAAGCCATTTGCAAGGCGCTCGATTGCCAGCCCGGGGACATTTTGGAGTATCGAAGTGATGAAGGGGAGTCAAATCCGTGAGTAGGGAGGAGACGGCTTGAAAGGGGAGAAACACGAGGTAGCGGTGGACGAATCTCCACCGTTTGGCCTCATGATCGTCCGGGTGCGCCAGTTTGGCAGAACGTCGCGGCTGATCAAAGCGTTTGTGCAGCTTGTTCGCTTCGGTTGGGCGCAGGCGTTGTCTTGCGTGTTTCCGGTTGTCATTTTTGCCTCATTGGCGCTGACGAAGATCGCGCCGCTTCCGCTATTGCCGCGGTATGATTGGCTGCTTGTTATTTGCCTGCTCATGCAATGGTGGATGGTGCGGTCAGGGATGGAAACGCGGGATGAACTCAAAGTGATCACCTTGTTCCACGTCATTGGACTTGCGCTCGAGCTGTTTAAAGTGCGCATGGGTTCGTGGTCGTATCCGGAAGAGGGGTATACGAAAATCTTTGGCGTGCCCTTGTACAGCGGGTTTATGTATGCGAGCGTCGCCAGCTATCTTTGCCAGGCGTGGCGAAGGCTGAAGGTGGAGTTGGTGCAATGGCCGCCGTTTTGGATGGTCGTTCCTCTCGCTTCGGCGATTTACTTGAATTTTTTCACCCACCATTATTGGGTGGACGTTCGTTGGTGGCTCTCAAGCCTCGTCATGGTTGTCTTTTGGCGGTCATGGGTGACGTATGAGGTCGGGGGAGTCCGCTACCGGATGCCGCTTGTTTTGTCGTTTTTGCTGATCGGGTTTTTCATCTGGATCGCGGAAAACATCGCCACCTTTTTTGGCGCTTGGCAATATCCAAACCAGGCGAAGGCGTGGAGCCTTGTTCATCTTGGGAAGGTGAGTTCGTGGTGTTTGCTCGTTATTGTCAGTTTTCTCATCGTGGCGACGTTAAAGCAAGTGAAAACAATGGCTGTGACAGGGGCAGTGGAGCGTTCACATGAAGATGGAAAATCGTTGTAAGCCGAGCAGGGCGGGGATTTGGCTGGTCGTTGCTCGGCTTTTTCCTTGATGAGCCGCCCGCTCCTCACGGAAGCTGTGCCTTGATTTCTTCCATTTGCGCGAGGTGGCGCTGTTCATGATAGCCGACAAATTCCACCCATTGCTTCAAATTCAGTGGCCCAAAAATTGGATGCGGGAACGATTTGGCTTCCAAGTCAGCCGGGTTGGCTTGCTCCGTGATTTGGCGCAACCGCTGCCGCGATTGATGCAATTTTTCTTCCAGTTCGTGTCGAGTGAAAAAGCGGTCGCTCGGGCGGGCGAAATCAGGCGCCTCCACTTTTTTGGAACGGTCAACGGTCAAGTGGATCGGTTTCTCCTCGACCGGTTGGCTCTCGCCATGCTTTAATGTATGGGCGATCATGGATGTGATCGATGTTTCGATTAAGTACAGGTGTTCGAGCACTTGGGCGATCGTCCAACTTCCGTCCGCCACTCGGGTGTTCAGCTGTTCGTCCGACAGCCCGGAAACGCTTTTGATCAGCTGTTGGCGCACTTGCTCATTATGATCCATCATGTTTCCCTCATTTCGATGTAGATTTGGTTTCATCGTATCATAAGGAAGATCAACCGTAAAGCCGTTTTGTGTTCGCCGTGATCATGGTTTTGACTTGTTCGATATCTCGGCCATAGTGTGCCGCCACAGCTCGCGCGGAGTCCAATAGCCATAACGGCGTCGTCAGTTTTCCGGCAAACGGGCCTGCAAACGG
The DNA here is from genome assembly GCF_002809985.1 of Geobacillus sp. WSUCF-018B. Taxonomy (NCBI): domain Bacteria; kingdom Bacillati; phylum Bacillota; class Bacilli; order Caryophanales; family Anoxybacillaceae; genus Geobacillus; species Geobacillus sp. WSUCF-018B. The sequence goes on along the minus strand of NZ_PIJF01000059.1, from coordinate 11,720 downwards.
CCATGGGCCATCGGTTTCAAGGAGCAGCTGCTCGATGGGAACGAGGGATAACAGCTGCTTGTCGCGCTCGCGGTAGCACACTTCCGGCGTGACGGAGATGTAGTAGCCGCATTGGACGATTTGTTTGACCACGGCAGGCTCGGCCTTCAGCCAGTGGAAATGGGCTTGTCGGACGCCAGCTTGCTGCAAGATGGCCAAGGCGGTTTGGGCGCGGTCGTAGACGGCGTGAAGGGCGAGCGGCAAGGAGGCATCCGCGGCGATGGCCGCGATTTCGGTTAATCGTTCTTGATACGCGGGCAGCTTGGCGCATGCTTCCGCTGAATAGTATGGCAGCCCGACTTCGCCGATGGCGGCGAGCAGCGGCCGCTCTTGCTTGACAAGTTCTGTCCATTCGTTCCAATCGGCTGCGCTTGGCAGCGGTTGCTCGGGATGAAAACCGATGGCGGCGTAGACGAAGGAAGGGAATCGCTGTTTCAACTCGAGCGTTCGGTGGCTTGAGCGCAAATCGGTGGATACGGCGACGACGCCGATGATGCCCGCTTCTTGCCAACGGTTGATTTGTTCCTCGATGTCCGTGTACTGGTCGAGATGAATATGAGCGTCGATCATCCACAGCGACCTCCCCTGTCCTTTTGGCCGTACGATCGCCAACTGCAGCTTATCCCCATTCCTTATCAATCTGGTACTTGCGGATGCGGTATTGCAAGTTTTGTCGGCTTAAGCCGAGCGCTTTGGCCGTTTTTGTGATGTTGAAGCCGTGATGCTGCAGCGCCTTGCGGATGTAGTAAATTTCGACTTCTTCCATGTATTTGTCAAGAGGCAAAATGTCTTCCGTATCAAATAAAAAGTCCGTTTTCGCTTCGTCGGGCGCCAGCTTGGCTCGAAAAGGGGCAGGCAGATGGGCGAGGGTGATGGTTTGTTCTTGTTCCATCGTCGCCATCGTTTCCAACATGACGGCCTCCAGTTCGCGCACGTTGCCGGGCCAGCTGTAAGCAAGAAACGCCTCTTGCACGTCATCGCCGAGTCCTTCGACATGTAGGCCATAGTGCTCGTTGCCTTGACGGATGAAATGGATAGCGAGCGGCAAAATGTCCTCTTTCCGTTCGCGCAACGGCGGCAGGACGATGCAGTGGACGGCAATTTGGTAGTAAAGCGATTTGAGCAATTCCCCTGCTTGGACGGCATCGATCGGGTCTCCGCTTGTCGAGGCGATGAGGCGAACATCTGCATGAACCGGTTTTTGGCCATGGGCGCGGACAAACTGTTTTTCTTGCAGGAAACGGGCAAGTTTTTGTTGAAGCGGCAGGCTTAACGAGTCGATATCGTCAAGCAGCACGGTGCCGCCGTCCGCTTGTTCAAACAAACCGGGCTGGATCTCGCCGCCTTCTTCGCTGCCAAACAGCATCGTTTCCATCCAATCATCCGGAAGCGACAAACACGTTTGCGCAAAAAACGGCTTGGCCCGCCGTTCGCTTTCATGGTGAATGCAGGAAGCGAGCAAGTCTTTTCCTGTCCCTTTCTCCCCTATGAGCAGCACAGGCGCTTCCGAGCGGGCGGCATGACGCGCAAGGCGGATGGCCTTTTGCATGGCTTCGCTTTGGCCGATGATGTCCGCAAACGTGCGGCCGGCTTCCTTGCGTTGGTGGTGTTCTTGGATCAGTTTGCGGAACTTCGTGATGTCTTTGGCGATTTCCACGGCGCCGATGATGCGCCCGTCTTTTTGCAGCGGGTGCGTTTGATTGACCGTTGTCACGGCTTGTCCTTTGTTATTGAAATACGTTTGCTGCTTGTTCAGAATGCTTTCACCGGTGCGCAGCGCTTCAAGCAATGTGCTCGGCTGCTCCGGGTTGAAGCGGAAGACGTCCAAAATGTTTTTATCGAGCACGTCCTCGATGTTCATACCCTCGATGTCCCGCATTTTCCGGTTGTAAATGACGGTTTTCCCGTGTTGATCGACGGCATGGACGCCAAGGTCGATCATTTCGAGAATTTGTTCATACATTGATAAAAGCGTTTCCATATCCCGGTTCACGATCAGCACCTCTCTTTTTTGTATTATAGCATAAGGTGGACGGGAGACAGGAAGGGAAAGAAAGATGTGAAAAAATTTTTTGCTAAATATATTGAAAATAGACAAAAATAGTTCCATAATAAAGTTATAGTTTATTATAAATTGACAAATAGATTTGCAGTAAGGGAGGTTCTGTTCCCTTTCTCGAAATGTAAGCGGTTGCGAAATCGATCATAGAGAGGGGAGAGTTTTCGGATGCAACCCGTGCAAGAACTGAAACGAGAGCTAAAAAGCAGACATTTATTTATGATCGCGCTAGGTGGGGTGATCGGCACCGGTTTGTTTTTAGGATCGGGTTATACGATTCATGAGGCGGGGCCAGGCGGGGCCGTCGTTGCTTATCTTTTTGGCGGATTGGTTATGTATTTGACCATGCTTTCGTTAGGAGAATTGGCCGTGAGAATTCCTGATGCCGGGTCGTATCAGACGTATGCGACGAAATTCATCTCGCCGGCAGTGGGGTATTGCATCGGTTGGCTGTCATGGCTGAACTGGTCGGTGACGGTCGGCATCGAGCTGCTCACGGTCAGCATTTTGATGAAGCGATGGTTTCCTGATGTGCCGACATGGGTGTTTTGTGCGGTCTTCGCTTTGCTCTTGTTTTTGATCAACGCCTTGTCTGTCAAAGGATTTGGCGAGGTGGAGTTTTGGTTTTCGAGCATCAAGGTGCTGACGGTGATCGCCTTTATTGTTCTTGGTCTGGCAGCGATGTTCGGAGTCATCCATATGAAAAATGGACAACCTGCTCCGTTTTTCTCGAACTTTACAGACCATGGGGGCTTGTTTCCAAATGGGTTTTGGGCCATCTTTACGACGATGATCCTCGTGAACTTTTCGTTCCAAGGGACGGAATTGGTCGGCGTGGCGGCGGGGGAAAGCCGCGAGCCGGAAAAAACGGTGCCGGTTGCGCTGCGCAACACCATATGGCGCATTTTAATTTTCTTCATTTTGGCCATTTTTGTGCTGGCTGGTTTGTTTCCGTGGGAGAAAGCCGGCGTTGTGGAAAGCCCGTTTGTTGAGGTGTTTGACAACATTGGCATTCCGTATGCAGCCGATATCATGAATTTTGTCATCATTACGGCGGTGCTGTCGGTGGCCAACTCGGGGTTATACGCGACGTCGCGCGTCCTCTGGTCGATGTCGCGCCAAGGCATGGTCAGTCCGTTTTTCAGCAAGCTATCGAAACGCGGCGTGCCGATCAACGCGCTTATTGCCAGCATTGCCATCGGCTGCTTGTCGCTTTTGTGCAGCATTTACGCCGAAGATACAGTGTACGTTTGGCTGACGGCGATCGCGGGATTTGGCGCCGTCACGGTGTGGGCTTCCATCGCGCTGTCCAGCTATTTCGGACGAAAAGCGTTTTTGCGTGAAGGCGGCGATGTGCGCGATCTGAAATACCGGACGCCGTTGTATCCGTTCGTGCCGCTCGCGGCGTTTGCGTTGAATATGGCGACGATCATCGGGCTGGCGTTTATTCCAGATCAACGGATCGCTCTTTACTGCGGCATTCCGTTTCTCCTTGCGTGTTATGGGTACTACCACCTTGTGGCGAAAAAACGGGTTCAGCTCCTAGCCGCAGAAAAAGGGGAGCTCAAGGCCGCCAAGTAAAAATCATTGAAAAAAGCCATAATCATTTGCATAATATAACTATGAAACCGTTTTATAACGAAAAATTTTTTTGCCTTTAAAAAGGAGGATGACGAAATGGTGCAGCCGTACAGACACGAACCGCTCACAGATTTTACCGTGGAAGCAAACCGCGAGGCGTTTTTAGCAGCGCTCAAAAAAGTGGAATCGGAGCTTGGGCGCGATTATCCGCTTGTGATCGGCGGCGAGCGGGTGATGACGGAAGACAAAATCACGTCGATCAATCCAGCGAACAAAGCGGAAGTCATCGGCCGGGTGGCGAAAGCGACCAAAGAGCTGGCGGAGCGGGCGATGAAAACCGCTGATGAGGCGTTTCGCACTTGGAGCCGGACGAGCCCGGAAGCGCGGGCCGATATTTTGTTCCGGGCGGCGGCGATCGTGCGCCGGCGCAAGCACGAGTTTTCCGCTTGGCTGGTGAAAGAAGCGGGCAAACCGTGGCGTGAAGCGGACGCCGATACCGCGGAAGCGATCGACTTTATGGAATATTACGGACGGCAAATGCTGAAGCTGAAAGACGGCATTCCGGTTGAGAGCCGTCCGGGGGAAACGAACCGGTTTTTCTACATTCCGCTTGGCGTCGGGGTTGTCATTTCGCCGTGGAACTTCCCGTTTGCCATTATGGCCGGAACGACGGTCGCTTCGCTTGTCACGGGCAATACGGTGCTGTTGAAACCGGCAAGCGCAACGCCGGTCGTGGCGTATAAATTTGTGGAAGTGTTGGAAGAAGCGGGGCTTCCGGCTGGTGTGTTGAATTATATTCCGGGCAGCGGGGCTGAAGTCGGAGATTATCTCGTCGACCATCCGCGCACACGATTTATCAGCTTCACCGGATCGCGGGATGTCGGCATCCGCATTTATGAGCGGGCGGCGAAAGTGCACCCAGGGCAAATTTGGCTGAAACGCGTCATCGCGGAAATGGGCGGCAAAGACGGCATCATTGTCGATAAAGAAGCGGACCTCGAACTGGCGGCGCAATCGATCGTGGCGTCGGCGTTTGGCTACTCTGGGCAAAAATGCTCGGCGTGCTCGCGCGCCATTATCGTCGAAGATGTGTATGACCAAGTGTTGAATCGCGTTGTCGAGCTGACGAAGCAGCTCAACGTCGGCGATCCGGCGGAGCAAGCGACGTTTATGGGGCCTGTCATCGACCAAGGGGCGTACAACAAAATTATGGAGTACATCGAAATCGGCAAGCAGGAAGGCCGTCTCATGACCGGTGGGGAAGGAGACGACTCGAAAGGGTTCTTCATCCAGCCGACCGTGTTTGCGGATGTCGACCCGAACGCGCGCATCATGCAGGAGGAAATTTTCGGACCGGTCGTGGCGTTTGCGAAAGCGCGCGACTTTGACCATGCGCTTGAGATTGCGAACAACACCGAATACGGTCTGACAGGAGCCGTCATCTCGCGCAATCGGGCGAATCTTGAAAAAGCGCGGCACGAGTTCCATGTCGGCAACTTGTACTTCAACCGCGGCTGCACAGGGGCGATCGTCGGATATCAGCCGTTTGGCGGCTTCAACATGTCAGGCACTGACTCGAAAGCGGGCGGCCCGGACTATTTGATTCTCCATATGCAAGCGAAAACCGTATCGGAAATGTTTTAAACCAAAAAAGGGCGGCGGCGTCCGCCCTTTTATAGCGAAGAAACGCAGATAAGGAAAGGAGCGGTTGATGATGGCTACGAAGTCCGAACAGCTCATTGAACAGACGGAGCGATACGGAGCGCGAAATTATCATCCATTGCCGATTGTCATTTCCGAAGCGGAAGGGGTATGGGTGAAAGACCCGGAGGGCAATCGCTATATGGACATGTTAAGCGCCTATTCGGCCGTCAACCAAGGACATCGTCATCCGAAAATTGTGGAGGCGTTGAAGCGGCAAGCTGACCGCGTCACGCTCACATCGCGCGCCTTCCATAACGACCAGCTCGGCCCATGGTACGAAAAAGTGTGCCGGCTGACGAAAAAAGAGATGGTGCTGCCGATGAACACCGGCGCCGAGGCGGTAGAAACGGCGCTCAAGGCGGCGCGCCGCTGGGCGTATGACGTGAAAGGCGTCCCTGACAATCAGGCGGAAATCATCGTTTGTGAAGGCAATTTCCATGGCCGGACGCTCGCCGCGGTGTCGTTGTCGTCTGAACCGGCTTATAAACGCGGTTTTGGTCCGCTTTTGCCCGGGGTGAAAATCATCCCGTACGGCGATATCGAAGCGCTCAAGGCAGCGATGACACCGAATACGGCGGCGTTTCTTGTCGAACCAATCCAAGGGGAAGCCGGCATCCGCATCCCGCCGCAAGGCTTTTTAAAAGCGGCCTATGACGTGTGCAAAGAACACAACGTGTTGTTCATCGCCGATGAAATCCAAACCGGGCTAGGACGGACGGGGAAGTTGTTTGCTTGCGACTGGGAAAATGTTGTGCCTGATATGTATATTTTAGGAAAAGCATTAGGTGGCGGTGTGTTCCCGATTTCATGCGTTGTTGCCAATCGCGATATTTTGTCGGTGTTTGAACCGGGCTCGCACGGCTCGACGTTTGGCGGCAATCCGCTCGCTTGCGCGGTATCGATCGCCGCGCTTGAGGTGATCGAAGAAGAGCGGCTGGCGGAGCGGTCGCTTGAGCTTGGCGAATATTTTTTGGCAAAGTTAAAGCAAATCGAAAACAAGGACATTAAAGAAATCCGCGGCCGCGGCTTGTTTATCGGCGTCGAACTGCACGGCCCGGCGCGTCCGTATTGCGAAATGTTGAAAGAACAAGGGCTGCTTTGCAAGGAGACGCATGAAACGGTCATCCGTTTTGCGCCGCCGCTCATTATTACGAAAGAAGAGCTCGACTGGGCGATTGAGCGGATTGTAAAGGTGCTGTCCCAACCGGCTGCGGTTTAAAAAAGTGGAAAAAAGGTGTCCCGAAAGTACAGCGGGGCGCCTTTTTGTTTTGCGGGGAATGGCGGTTTTCTGTTAAGATAGGGAAAGGATTGCATTGACGCTGCATAAACATCCTACATAAGCGAAGGGCGAGTGAATGGAGGAAGAACGCGTGCAGGCTTGGATCACTGATTTTATGGAGCAATTCGGATATATCGGTATTTTTTTGATGATCGCGCTTGAAAATATTTTCCCGCCGATTCCGTCGGAAGTCATTTTGCCGTTTGGCGGATTTATGACGACGTACACGTCTTTGACGGTGCCAGGCGTCATTGTGGCAGCGACAGCGGGATCGATCGTTGGGGCGATCGTGCTGTATGGGATCGGCCGGCTGTTGTCCGTTGAGCGGCTTGAGCGGATCGTTGACCGCTGGGGCGGATGGCTGCGGGTGAAGCCGGAAGACATTGCCAAGGCGAACCGGACGTTTCATCGCTACGGGGTGTGGGCCGTTTTTTTCGGACGCATGATTCCGCTTGTACGCAGCTTGATTTCCATTCCAGCGGGCATGGCGAAGATGAATATCGGGCTGTTTGTCTGGCTGTCGGTATTGGGGACGCTCATTTGGAATACGATTTTAATCTCCGTCGGCGCGGCGCTCGGCCAGTCGTGGGGGAAAGTGTCCGAGGTGATTGGCGCGTACGCTGATGTTGTCTATATCATCATCGCGATTGTCATTGTGGTTGCGGTTGTCCGCTTTTGGAAAAGACGCCGGGTTTTATGAACCGGCGTCTTTTTTTTGGCGGGTGTCATCGTTCGAACCCGTTCTCATAACGGGCAGCGGATGTCAACGCTTTAACAACAAGTAAATGAAATACGGCGCGCCGATCAAGGAGACGATGACGCCGGCGGGAAGCGGCTCGGCGAGAACGTTGCGCCCGATCGTGTCAGCTGCAAGCAGCAGCCAGCCGCCAATGAGCATGGAGGCCGGAATGACCCGCTCATGGCGTGGGCCAACGATCAGCTTGGCGATATGCGGCGCCATTAAGCCGATAAAGGAGATGCCCCCGGTTACAGAGACGGCGGCGGCCGCGACGGCAACAGCTGTTATCATAAGCAAGAGCCGCTCGCGGCGGACGTGGACGCCGACCCCGATCGAAACAGGGTCGCCTAAGTGCAAAATATTGAGATGCTTCGCCCGATATAGCGCCACCAGTGTGCCCGCAGCCAACCACGGCAGCACGGCCCAAATAAACGGCCAATCATCGCCCCAAATGTTGCCGGAAAGCCAGCGGGCGATAAAATCGACTTTTGTCCGGTCGGCGGCGGAAATGAGGACGATCATCAGCCCAGATAGCGCCATCGACATGCCGACGCCGGTTAAGATAAACGGCACCGGCTGCAGCCCGGTTGTTTTCTTGTAGGAGACGGCATAGATGGCAACTGCTGTCAGAAGCGCCCCGGTGAAGGCAACGAGCGGCAAGGCGTAAAGAAATGTTCCGGCCTCAATCGGAAAAAACAAAAAGAACAAGGCGACGCCCGCGCCTGCGCCGGCGTTGATCCCAAGCACGCCCGGGTCGGCGAGGTCATTGCGCGTGAGGCCTTGCAATACGGCCCCGGATAAGGCGAGCGCCATGCCGGCCAACAAGGTGATGAAAAGGCGCGGCAGGCGAAGGGAAAACAAAATGAATTCCTCTTCCATCGAACCGTAGCCCAATAGTGTCGGGACGATGCGGTTATATGAGAGCGGCGCATCGCCGGTGCTTAAGGCGACGGCCGCTGTTGCGGCAATGAGCAACGCAAGCACGGCAAAGAGCGAAAAACTTTTTTTTCTCATGAAAAGCCCCTCCCTTGTTTCCGCACGACGAAGAGGAAAAACGGCAAGCCGATGACGGCGATGATGGCGGCCACCGGCGTTTCAAACGGGGCATTGACCGTGCGCGCCGCCGTGTCGGCCAGCACCATGGCGCTGGCGCCGACAGTCGCTGACAGCGGGATGACAAACCGGTAGTCGGCGCCGGCTATTGCCCTCACGAGGTGAGGAACCATTAAGCCGATAAAGGTGATATTGCCGGCGATGGCGACCGACGCTCCTGTTAATAAAAACACAGCGAAAAACAGCCATGTTTTGACGGTCGTTGTTTTTTGCCCAACGCCAACCGCGACGTCTTCACTCAAACTAAGGATCGTCAGCTGTCGTGAATACCATGCGGCAATAGCGAGCCCGGTCGTGATGAGCGGGATGACGACCGACAATTGTTTCCATGAAGCTCCGGCCACCCCGCCTGACGTCCACATCGAGACGTCTTTGGAAATGTGGAAATACAGTCCGATTCCTTCGGCGATGGCGAATAAAAGCGTCGAAACCGCCGAGCCGGCCAAGACGATGCGAAGCGGTGAAAACCCTCCTTTGCGGGCGGCGCCGATGCCAAAGACGGCCCCTGCCCCAGCGGCCGCACCAAGCAAACAGGCGACCGTGATCAAAAGATAATGGGCGGAAGGGAAAAAGGCCATTGTCATGGCCAACGCTGCGTTTGCGCCGGCGGTGAGGCCAAGGAGACCGGGGTCGGCAAGCGGATTGCGCGTCATCCCCTGCATGATCGCTCCGGCGACGGCAAGGCCGGCGCCGACAAAGGCGGCCGCTGTTTCGCGCGGCAGACGGAGCTCGCGAATGAGATCAAACTGTTTGCTTTGTTGATCGGAAAACAACGCCCGCCATACGTCGCTCCATGTCGTATCGGCGACGCCGACTCGCATCGAGCCAAACCAAACGGCGACAAGCAGGCCAAGCGACAGAAAAAACATATAGCGAAACGGCCAACGCCGGCGGTCTGCGTCCATTGGTGACTCCCCCTTTGACACAAAGAAGGACGGGACATTCACTGCCCATGAACGCCCCGTCTCGTCGTTATTGGCCTAAAAAATGCTTTTTAAAGAAATCGAGCTGGTAGTCTAACGTAATCGGGTCGTTGAAATAAAATGCCTTCGCATCGGCGACAAACATATGGCCGTTTTTGACAGCAGGGATGTTTTTGAACGTGTTCGTTTCCATAAACGATGTGTCGCCGTCGCCGTTTTTGCTTAAGATGAGATAATCGCCGACAAACTGCGGGAGCGCCTCAAGGGAAACGGCATAGTAGCCCGGTTTGAGCGCCTGTTCTTCTACAGCTTTTGGCATTTTCAGCTTCATTTCTTGATACAAAATCTCAGTGCCGCGCGCCCAGTTGTTGCCGAACACATACAGCTGCTTATCAAAGTTTTCGGCTACAGTGACGGTCGCGTTTTCGCCAATTTTGGCCCGGATTTCTTCCCCGGCTTGTTGCGCCCGTTGTTTGAAATCGTCGATCCACGCTTTCGCTTCTTTTTCTTTATTCAACAGTTTCCCGATTTCCAAAAACTGTGTCAAATAATCGACTTTGCCGTATGTAAAGGTGACGGTCGGCGCGATTTTGCTTAATTTGTGGACGTTTTTCGTATTGGATAATCCGATGATTAAGTCCGGTTTTAACGCCATAATTTTTTCAATGTCTTCATCGGTCACGACTTCGGCATCTTTCAGTTTTTCTTGAAAAAGCGGGCTCATTTTCGACCACGAATCCACGCCAACAACGGGGACGTCCAAGGCCAGCACATGTCCGGCAAACGTCGATAAGACGACGACGCGCTTCGGATTAGCCGGCACTTCCACCGGTCCGTTTTCCGATTGGTATGTAATCGTTTCCGTCTTTTTTTCTTTTGGTGAAGCGCTGTTGTTCTTTTGATCGTCCGCCGCGTTGCCGCATGCGCTTAGCACAAGCGCGAACATCAGCAACAATGCAAGCCATGTTTTCCTCATGATGAATTAAGCCTCCCTGAGCAATTGATAAGTGAAGCAAATTGGTTTGTTCGTCCGCGGGTCGCGGCCGATGTCGGCGTCGATGCCAAACACGTCGCGGAGCACTTCGCGGCAGATAACGTCTTCGCTCCGCCCGGACTTGATGATGGCTCCTGCTTTCATAGCGATGATATAGTCGGCAAAGCGGGCCGCCTGGTTGATGTCATGAAGCACCATGACGATCGTCCGCCCTTCTTCTTGGTTCAGCCGCTCAAGCAGCTCGAGCACCTCAAGCTGATGGGCGATGTCCAAATACGTCGTCGGTTCATCCAAAAAGATGATGTCGGTCTCTTGGGCGAGCGCCATGGCGATCCAGACGCGCTGCCGCTGCCCGCCCGAGAGCGCATCGACCGGCCGGTGCTTTAAGTCGGCCGTTTTGGTGACGTCAAGCGCCCAGTCAATCGCTTCACAATCCCGCTTTGTCAGCCGTCCGAATCCTTTTTGATACGGAAAGCGGCCGTACGAGACGAGCTCAGCGACCGTTAATCCGCTTGTCGCTTCCGGCGTCTGCGGCAAAATGGCCATTTTTTTCGCCAGCTCTTTCGTCGGTTGCTGGGAAATGGCTTGACCGTCTAAAATGACCGCGCCCGATTGTGGGGAAATGATGCGCGTCAACGTCTTGAGCAACGTCGACTTGCCGCACCCGTTCGGCCCGATAATGGCAGTGATTTGCCGATCGGGAATGCGGACGGACAATCGTTCAAAAATCGTCCGGTCGTCATAGCGGACGGTGAGCTCCTCGGCATACAAGCGAACCATGCGGCCACCTCCTTTTGGACTAAGAAAATGAAAATCACTATCATTAACAATCTTTATTATAACGAAATTCTTAAAAAAGACAATGAATTTTCTCATCGAAAAAACAAGTTTTATTTACCGGGCGCCGGCGATGGCGCATGTGATCGCCATTGCCCGCCAGGCGGCGGCCGTGGATGTCACCGTGCTTTTAACCGGAGAGTCGGGCGTCGGAAAGGAAGAGTTAGCGAACTTCATCTGGAAGCAGAGCGCGCGCAGCGGCCGTCCGTTTGTGAAGGTAAACTGCGGGGCGATTCCGGAGACGCTGATGGAGTCCGAGCTGTTCGGCTATGAGCCCGGGGCGTTCACCGGTGCGGCGAAAAAAGGAAAAAAGGGTTACTTTGAACAGGCGGATGGCGGGACGATTTTTCTCGAGTAACTATTCAGCCACATCATAAAGTGAGCTGAATATTTTCTTCTTTCCTTGTCTATGATGTGAATATTGATAGACAAGGAGGTGAATCGCATGTTGA
>NZ_PIJF01000058.1:0-19074 GCF_002809985.1 Geobacillus sp. WSUCF-018B | reverse complement strand
CGAGTTCTTTCCGCTACCTAGGGCATTTTCTATGACCGAAATGCCCTATTTGTGCTGGGCTTTTTTATACACTAGCACTGGGGTGAATAGTTACGAAAATATATTATCACCAGTTACGCAAATAAACATGAATTGGAAGAACTATACGGGGATAGTGTTGAAATTATAGAATATCGCCATAATGGAAATTATGATATTAGTAGGTTTGATGAAATTTTTAATTATTTAAGCGAGAAGTTCTTTGATAAAGTGGTTGTTCTATACAACAATCGCTTTGGAGCAGGGTATGAAAACGTGGAAGAAATTATAGAGAGAATATCGCCTGATGTGCACTATGTGTTTAATAGTTATATGGAATTATATAGAATCAATAACTTAGCATTAAAGAAGGAAAGTATCCAATTATATAGACAAATTTGTAATTGGTACTGGGAATATTCAATGGTAGAAAGGAAGTGATCTAATTGAAAATAGGGATAGATTTGAGAGTCTTAGATAGTCTTAATATTACCGGTTTGGGAAGATATGCTTTAAATTTGACTAAAGAGTTAATTAAATTTAAAGAAGAATATTATTTTATCGGTAATGTAGATAGAAGTGAGTTGGAATATACAAAGAACATGACGATCCCCATAGAATTGCCGTATGGGGATATAGAATTTGCAAATAAATTGTTATCTCTAATAGGCTATGTAGAAGATTTGGACATGATGTTTTCGCCTTTTTATCCACTCCCTGAAAGAAGGACTTTTAAGGGGATTGTCACTATACATGACCTTATACCACTTAGACTTCCCGAGATATTTCGGAATACAGGCATTTACAATTTTTATGATACATATATGCGTGAGTGCGCGGAGCATATTGACCATATAATAACGGTGTCAAATTCAACTAAACAAGACATTATGGAGCTTTATGGAATTGAAGAAGAGAAAATTTCAGTTATTTATTTAGCTGGTCACTCTAAATGTTTCAATAGAGAAGATGTTGGGGAAGCGCAACAAAAAGTATTTGAAAAGTATAGAATAAATAAAGGCTATATATTGTCTTTATGCACTTTGGAACCGAGAAAAAACTTAACTAGATTATTAAAGGCTTACGAAATTATTAGAACTAAACTAAAAGAAGAATTTCATTTGGTTTTTGTAGGTGGATTTGGGATGCGGTCTGAAGAGCTTATAAGGGAGATTGAGAAAAGTCCATTCAAGGATAATATTATCATGACAGGATATGTGCCAGATGAAGATTTGGGGGTTTTATACAGTAACGCTGAGGTGTTTGTATATCCTTCCTTATATGAGGGATTTGGACTGCCAGTGTTAGAAGCCATGGGATATGGTGTGCCAGTAGTAACTTCAAATGTATCATCTCTACCTGAGGTGGGGGGAGATGCAGCACTTTATTGTAATCCCTATGATGTTGAATCAATTGCGTATACAATAGAGAAAGTCTTATTATCTCCTACTTTACAACGACAATTGCGCGAAAAAAGTTTAGAGCGGTCAAAACTATTCTCGTGGGAAAAGACAGCCCTGCAAACCAGGGATGTATTTTTGAAGTGTTTAAATAAATCATAAAAGCTTAAAGAGGTTGTTGCAAAAATGGCTAATATTTCATAAAGGTATGTCAAAATCGATCTTCTTCCTTAAAGAAGGTTGATAAAAGTGATGATTTCCGGGATCTTCACCATAAAGTGTACTTGACAATGAAAGAGGATTATAGATGATGAAAACTCAAATGGAGTTCATCCCTTATTATTAATATTTTTGGTTAACATTTCCATAATGTTTACCTTTAAAAGTCAAGTACATCTTTTGGTGATGAACCCTTTTTAATTTTTGGGGTACAAACTTTAGCTATTATGCTCCGATAAGTATTAGGAAAAATAGGGGAGTTTTATGTATGAAGGTGCTAGAGATAACAACTATTCTTAAAAGTGGTTCAGGTTTAGTTACAACTCGTATTTCTGAAGGACTTAAGAAGCGTGGGCATGAGGTAGATGTTATTTCTGCAGGGAAAATTGAAGGTTTGTCTGATTGGGATGAATTAATTGATGAGTTACGAAAAAGTGGAATTGGTCATTTTCAGATGAATTTTTTTAAAAGAGAGCACGAGCTGTTTTGGCCGGAAACACAAAAGCTCGCCAGATTATTGAGTGAGAAACATTATGATATTATTCATGTTCATGCTGGTGTACCTGCTTTTGCAGCTCGTGTGGCTAGTAGGATGGCAGACATACATATCCCTATCGTAGCCACTTTCCATAGTTGGTCACCAACCAGACCAGAATGGATGAATATTGCAGATGCGTGGGCATTTAACGAGTGCGACATAGTTTGCTATGTATCGCATGCCTACCGAAAGTATGGACAAAGCAAAGGGATTCATGTGCCAACAACTGTGATTTATCCGGGACTTTGGCTCAACCCTCAACCGTACATAAATAAAAAACAAGTCATTAGGAAAAAGATACGTGAAAAGTATGGGCTACCCCAAAATGCAAAAATTATTACACAGCTGGCGGAAGTGTGTGAACGAAAAGGTCAATTAGATTTAATTCGTGCCATGCAACAAATAGTTGATTATGATCACAATATTTATCTTGTTTTTGTTGGCAATATGATAGACTATCCTAACTATGTACGATTGCTTCAAGAAGAAATTCAAAAATTATCTCTCGAAGATAGGGTTATTCTCACTGGATGGGTAGAAGACCCGTATGAAATTGTTACAGCAGCAGATTTATTTGTTTTTCCATCGTATAATGAGGGACTTGGTCTAGCTATTTTGGAAGCAATGGTGTTAGAGATTCCGACTATTTTTTCGGAAATCGAAGGTACACTAGATATTAAAAGAATTATCGGCAGTGATGGTTTAGGAGGGTTTGTTCCGGGGGATGTTAAGGCAATTGTAGATCGGATCAAACAAGTAATGGAAATGAATGAAAAAACAGTAGAAACAAAGGTGAAGAATGCAGCAAACAAAATTTTGGGAATATTTGATTTTGAACATACAGTGATTGAATATGAAAAAATGTTTAATCGTTTAGTCTCCAAACATCAAGTGGGTGATTGTTAATGAAGGTAATCCTCCTGTCTGGAGGTTCCGGAAAACGGCTTTGGCCGCTTTCGAATGATACGCGCGCAAAACAGTTTTTAAAAGTTTTAAAAACGGAAGATGGTCAGCTAGAATCAATGGTGCAGCGTGTTTGGCGCCAACTATCTTCCGTTGGTTTGTCTAAAGAATCCTTTATTGTAACTGGAAAAGCACAAATCGATATACTACAAAGTCAATTAGGATATGACGTGCCAATTATTATTGAACCAGAAGGGAGGGATACGTTTCCTGCAATTTCGTTAGCTTCTATTTATCTTTCAGGTGTTGTTGGACTAGGTGAGGAAGAGGTAGTTACTGTTTTGCCTGTTGACTCATATGTGGATGATAAGTTTTTTGAAAAAGTAAAAGAGCTGGAAAAGATCGTTAATCAATCAGATGCGCAATTAGCGCTTATTGGAATCAAACCGACATATCCATCGACCAAATATGGCTATATTGTGCCGCATGAAGGGGATGGGAATTATTTCTGGGTAAAAGGTTTTGTAGAGAAACCTTCCGAACATGAAGCGGTGAAGTTGATTGAGCGCAATGCATTGTGGAATGCTGGAATTTTTGCATTTCGTTTAGGGTTTTTGTTAGATCTATTAAAAGCTAAAGGATATCCTACAGAACATGAAACATTTCTTAAACAATATTCTATGCTTAGAAAAATAAGCTTTGACTATGAAGTAGTGGAAAAAACAAAAAAGATTATAGCACTTTCGTATAATGGGGAATGGAAAGACCTTGGTACATGGAATACATTGACAGAAGAAATGGGTGATTTAGTTCTCGGAAAAGGAATTATTAGTTGTGATTGCGAAAATACACATTTAGTCAATGAATTGCATATTCCTGTTGTGGTGCTTGGTTTATCTAATGTTGTGGTTGCTGCAAGCCCGAATGGAATTTTAGTGACGGATAAAGCTGCTAGCCCACGGTTAAAGGATATAATTCATGATTTTAACTACCGTCCAATGTATGAAGAGCATTGCTGGGGTTGGTATCGTGTGCTTGATTATACAATGTTGGGAAATGGGCAGGAAGTATTGACGAAACGTGTTTTCCTCCTAGCTGGAAAGAATTTAAGCTATCAAGTGCATTATAGGCGAAGTGAAATATGGACGATTATTTCAGGAGAGGGGGAGTTTGTTTTAAATGGCGAATTGCACAGAGTACGAGAAGGTGATGTTTTACAAATCTCTGCAAAAGCCGAGCATACAATAAAGGCGAATACGGATTTAGAGTTTATCGTTGTCCAAAGAGGAACGGAATTAAGAGAGGGGACATCACCCTTTTAGCATGTCATGGGAGATATACTAAGGCATGTGAAAAAAAACGAGAGTCAACACAGAGGAAATTTTTTGTAGTCAAAATTGAAAGGATTTGAAGTCAGTTGTGGATTATAGTGGATACATCTTCGACCTCGACGACACGCTGTATTGTGAACACGATTACGTCAGATCGGGATTTTGGACGGTGGCGAATGAGCTGGCGAAGCAGCGTCCAGACATAGGGATAGACGGCATTCATCAAATGCTGATCGATGAATGGCGGCGAAATGGGCGCGGGCGGGTGTTTGATGACGTATGCAAGCAACTGGGGATTGACGCCGATATTGTCCGCCTCGTCCGTCTTTACCGCAGTCATCGGCCCGATATTTCGCTATATGATGATGCGAAGGAAGTCCTGGCTCATTTGAGACAGACAGGAAAAAAGCTCGGCATCATCACGGATGGGGATTCGACGATGCAATGGGCGAAAATCAAAGCGCTTGAACTCGAGCATGTCGTAGATGCCATCATCGTCACCGGCGATTTGGGAAGGGAACATTGGAAGCCGAGCGAGACACCCTATCGAAAGATGGTGGAGGATTTGGGATTGGATTTTCGCGATTGCGTATACATCGGCGATAACCCAAATAAAGACTTTATTGCCGCGAAAAGGCTTGGGATGGGCACGGTGCGGGTCATTCGAGATGTCGGCGATCATATGCGAACGAAGTTGGGGGACGAATACGAAGCGGACATGAAGATCGGCTCGTTGACGGAATTGATGAACTTGTTGTAAGCCGGCAAAGGAGTGTTGCTGGTTTTTCCCTCTATTCGGTGAAAGAGGTGGTTCGTATCAACGTCCTGGTGACAAGCATTTCGAAAAAAGTCCCATTGCTCAGTGCTGTCCGGCGGGCGATGCGAAAAGCAGGGATGACGGGGGCTCTCATTGGCGCTGATCGCAACGGGAATTGCATTGGACGCTATTTTATTGATGAATTTTGGGAGATGCCCTCGTTAGATGAGCTAGCCGTTGAAGAATTCATTTCGATTTGCCGTCAAAAGTGCATCCGCTTTATTATACCGACAAGAGATGGCGAGCTTCCGTTCTTTTCTTCCTATCGTCAAGTATTCGAAGAGAATGGTATAGTTGTTATGGTGTCTGAACGGAACGCGATTGAGACTTGTCTCGACAAGCTGCAGTTTTATGAACGGCTCTCTGCTCAAGGGTTTCCTGTCATTCCGACAGCACTTTCGCTGGAAGAGCTGAACCATGGTTATTATGTTGTGAAGGAGCGTTACGGAGCGGGGGCGAGAAACATAGGGCTTTGTTTAACAAAAGAAGAAGCAAATTGGCATGCCAAGGAGCTGGAGGCCCCTGTTTTTCAACCTTTTATCGCTGGGACAGAGATCAGCATCGATCTCTACATGACGCGGATGGGGCGAGCGAAAGGAGCAGTAGCGCGAAAAAGAGATTACGTGGTCAATGGGGAGTCGCACATCACCACCACGATCAGAAATGAAAAATTAGAGGGCATGTGTACCGCTGTCGCCTCCTATTTAGGGTTATACGGGCATGCGGTGATGCAGGCGATCATTGATCGTGAGGGGCAGTTTCATCTCATCGAGTGCAACCCCCGCTTTGGTGGGGCTTCGACGTTAAGCATCGAAGTGGGGTTGGACAGTTTTTATTGGTTCTTTCTTGAGGCGCAGGGGAGGAATTTGGACGATTATCCATTTCATCGTTCACCGAAAGAGAAGAGGCAAATTCGACATCCAGCCGATTTTGTGATCGATTGGTGAAGGAGGATCGACTTGAAAACGATCATCATCATTCAAGCGCGCATGGGGTCGTCTCGGCTGCCGGGAAAAGTGCTCATGTCGCTTGGGGATACGGTTGTGTTGGACTATGTTGTTTCACGATGCCAACAAGTAGAAGAAATTGATGAAGTGATGGTGGCGACGTCCACTCTGATGCAAGATGATGCGATTGAAAATTGGTGCCAGAAACGCCACGTATCTTGTTTCCGCGGCTCAGAGGGCGACGTGCTTGCCCGCTATTACGAGTGCGCTAAGCCTCATCAGCCTGATTATGTCATTCGCGTGACGGCGGATTGCCCGTTTGTTGATTTTGAACTAGCCAATCAAATTGTTGCGGCCATGAAGGCTGAGCCATCTGATATTGTCATAGTGGAAGGAGAGCTGCCGCGTGGTCTAGTTGTGGAAATGGTGTCGTTTTCCGCGCTCGAATACATTTATCATCATGGGAAAGAGCCGCGTCATCGTGAGCATGTGACGTACTACGCCTATGAATTTCCGACTGAATTCCGCCGCACCTATGTTCAAGCGCCGAAAGACATTTGTCAACCGCAGTTGCGCATCACGTTGGATACCGAAGAAGACTATCAATTGTGCGCGGCCGTTGCGAACCATTTCAAAGGGAATCGGCTCGTTCGTTCGAGCGAGGTCGTTCAGTTTTTACTGGCTCATCCCGATGTGGCCAAACTCAACGCCCATGTTCAGCAAAAACCGGTGGTGTAACATGTGTACGCGGAGGCAAAGCGATGAGTGATCAAAATAAAACGATTGTCCTTTATAATGGGCAAAGTCAGTATGGTGTGCTTCGATATTTTATTCAAGATCTCGCTGCAAGTTTTATTTTTGGAACGTGAATTTAAGGACGGAGAAGATCTTCTTTTGTACTCTTTTGCTCCATATCCTCATGCTAGGATACAGTCATTTTTGGATGATAAAGTAACGTTGCAGAAGATTGCTGAGAATGGAAGAAAGAAAGTGATGGAAAAGCATACTTGGTTGGCAAGAGCGGAAAAAATCGTTGAAACGGTGATGTATCACAAACATTTTATGGCTTGAATGGATAGAGGCGAATAGGATCATGAATATTTTATTCCGTGTCGACTCATCGTTTGCGATCGGCACCGGCCATGTGATGCGCTGTTTGGCGTTGGCGGAGATGCTGAAAGAAGCTGGTTGTGCCGTTTATTTTGCGATGAGGGCAGGCCCAGGGGATTTGTGCGATGAGGTTGAACATAAAGGGTTTCCTGTGCTTCGCCTTGTGTACGAAGGACCTGTTGTACAAAAAATCGATGCGAAGCGGACGATTGAGGTGATTAGGCAGCAGCTTCCATCGCTCGATTGGTGCATTGTCGACCATTATGAGCTTGATCGCTGCTGGGAAGAAAACGTGAAAGCCTATGTCGGCCGTATGATGGTGATCGATGATTTAGCGAACCGACCTCATCAATGTGATTTGTTGTTGGATCAAAACTATTACCGTCAGGCGCAACAGCGGTACCATAGTCTTGTACCGCCAAGCTGCCGTCTATTGTTAGGTCCACAATATATGTTGTTGCGGCCGGAATTTTATGAAGCGAAAAAATTCTCCAATCTTCGCAACGGTCAAGTGAAGCGGATCCTTCTGTTTTTCGGCGGCAGCGATCCGACGAATGAAACGGAGAAAGCGTTGCATGCTTTCAAGGAGTTGGATGGTCTTGATGTGGAAGTTGACGTTGTGGTAGGGAAAGCCAATTCGAATCGTTTTCGCGTGGAACCATTCTGTCGTGAAATGGGCTTTCATTACCATTGCCAAATTGGTTACCTTGCTGAGTTGATGGCAAAGGCGGATTTTTCACTTGGGGCCGGCGGCGTGTCGATGTGGGAACGATGCTTTCTCGGCCTGCCCTCCGCGGTGACAATCGTTGCTGAAAACCAAAGGCGATCGACGGAAGACGCCGCCGCGTACGGAGCCGTTTGGAATATAGGTTGGCATGCAGATGTAAAATCGGCTGATTATGCCGATATAGTGTATAGAGCGATTGCTTCACGGGAACAACTGAAGCACATGAGCCGCAAAGCGCTCGAATTGGTAGGGAGTACAAAAGAGTATATCGTACATCCGGTCGTGGAGGCGCTATTGGAGGGATGATCCATTGATCAAAGACATTCAAATTGGCCATCGTCTTATTGGGCCGAATCATAAACCGTTTATTATTGCGGAAATGTCCGGTAACCATAATCAGTCGTTGGAGAGAGCGTTGGCCATCGTGGAAGCAGCAGCGCAAGCAGGCGTTGATGCGGTGAAATTGCAGACGTATACGGCGGATACGATGACGCTCGATATGGACGAAGGTGATTTTTTTATTGATGACCCCGAGAACCTTTGGCGGGGGAATTCGCTTTATAAGCTCTATCAAGAAGCGTACACGCCTTGGGAATGGCATGAACCGATTTTTCGACGCTGTAACGAATTAGGGCTTATTGCGTTCAGCACTCCTTTTGATGAAACGGCCGTTGAGTTTTTAGAGGAACTGAATGTGCCTGCCTATAAAATCGCCTCGTTTGAAAATACGGATTTGCCTTTAATCCGCAAGGTTGCCGCAACAGGGAAACCATTAATTATTTCAACAGGGATGGCGACAGCGGCGGAGTTGGACGAAACGGTTAGAGCGGCGAGAGAATCGGGTTGCCGTGATCTCATTTTATTAAAATGCACAAGCACATATCCCGCGACGCCAGAGAACTCACATTTGGCGACGATTCCGCATATGAGAGAGCTGTTTCAATGTCAAGTCGGACTGTCCGACCATACGATGGGCATTGGAGTCAGTGTCGCCGCTGTTGCGTTCGGCGCCACTGTCATTGAAAAACATTTTACCCTTTCCCGTGCAGAAGGAGGAGTGGATGCTGCTTTTTCCATGGAACCGCATGAAATGGCTGCATTAGTGATCGAAACGGAACGGGCTTGGCAAAGCATCGGCCATGTTCAATATGGCCCTACGGACGCGGAGAAAGCATCATTGAAACATCGGCGGTCGTTATACATTGTGCGAGATATGAAGGCAGGCGAGACGTTGACGAAGGAAAATGTGCGCGCGATTCGTCCTGGCAATGGATTGCCGCCGAAATATTTCGATCAGCTGCTTGGAAAAACCGTGAAACGCGACGTAAAAAAAGGAACGCCGGTGACATGGGATTTATTATGGTAAGGAGTGATCCGTATGAGAATATTGTTGACAGGCGGTGCGGGGTTTATTGGGCGCGCCGTGGCGAAACGGCTACTTGACGATGGGCATGATGTCTGGATTGTGGATGACCTTTCGAATGGGCGGGAAGAAAATATTTCCGAGTTTCGCCATCATCCAAATTTGAAGCAATTCATCGTCGGGGATATCAAAGACGAACGTTTGCTTGCACAGCTTTTTCGTGAACATGAATATGATCTTTGCTACCACTTAGCGGCGTCGATTAATGTGCAAGATTCCATTGATGATCCAAGAACAACGTTTTACAACGATACGATTGGAACGTTTTATCTTCTTGAACAATGCAGGAAGCATCGAACCAAATTGGTTTTTATGAGCACATGCATGGTGTATGACCGTTGCTATCATGAAACAGGGATTGCCGAAACTCACCCGACAAAGCCGGCTTCGCCGTATGCGGGAGCGAAAATTGCGGCGGAAAATATGGTGTTGTCTTATTTCTATGCTTATCACTTGCCTGTTGTCGTTGTGCGTCCGTTTAATACATATGGTCCTTATCAAAAAACAAGCGGCGAAGGCGGGGTTGTCGCCATCTTTATTCGGAAAAAATTGATGGGGGAGCCGTTGCACATTTACGGCGATGGCACGCAAACACGCGATTTATTGTATGTGGACGATTGTGCGCGATTTGTTGTTCAGGCAGGCTATTCAGATAAGGTGAATGGGGAAATCTTGAACGCTGGATTAGGCCGGGACATTTCGATCAATGATTTGGCCAAGCTCATCGTGGGCGATGAAAAGCGGATTGAGCATGTTCCCCATATTCATCCACAGAGCGAGATTCAAAAATTGCGATGCAATTATGAGAAAGCCAAGCGGTTGCTTGGTTGGGAGCCGCAAGTGTCTCTTGAAGAAGGGATTCAAAAGACGGAAGAATGGATCAAAACGAGCCGCCTGATGTAGTCGGGTGGCTTTTCTTCAGTGTATCCAAGGAGGGAATGAGGCGTGAAGCTAGCGATCCATGGTGGAACCCCTGTGCGTGAATCTTTTTTATCTTACGGACAGCAATGGATTGATGAGGATGATATTGAAGCGGTGGTGGAGACATTAAGAAGCCCTTTTATTACACAAGGGCCGAAAATTCAGCAGTTTGAAGAAGCGGTGGCCCGCTATGTCGGGGCGAAATATGCGGTGGCGTTTGCCAATGGAACAGCTGCCTTGCATGGAGCTTGCTATGCGGCTGGTATTTCGCAAGGAGATGAGGTGATTACGACCCCGATTACCTTCGCAGCCAGCGCCAACTGTGTTCTGTATGTTGGCGGAACACCTGTGTTTGTGGATATTGACGAAAAAACGTACAATATCGATCCAAGCCGGATTGAGAAGGCCATCACTTCGCGCACGAAGGCGATTATTGCCGTTGATTTTACAGGCCAGCCTGCCGATTTAGATCCAATTCGGGAAATCGCCAGAAAATATGGTCTCGTCTTCATCGAAGATGCAGCTCATTCTCTAGGTTCGTGTTATAAAGGAAAGAAAGTAGGCTCGTTGGCCGATATGACGATGTTCAGCTTTCATCCTGTCAAGCATATTACGACTGGTGAGGGAGGGATTATTGTCACTGACGATGAGGAGTATTATCATAAATTAAAACGCTTTCGTACGCATGGGATTATAACAGAAAATGTAAACAATGATGAAGGGCCTTGGTATTATGAGATGGTGGATCTCGGCTACAATTACCGAATGACGGATTTGCAAGCAGCGCTTGGGCTCAGCCAGTTGACAAAGCTTGATGCATTTGTGCAGAAACGGCGAGAAATTGCTGCGATCTATAATGAGGCGTTTTCTAACGTTCCTGGTGTATGCATTCCTTATCAACTTCCATATGTTGATTCTAGCTGGCATTTATATGTACTTCAGTTGCAATTGGAGCATTTCCGGGTTGGGCGCAAAGAGATCTTTGAAGCGCTGCGGGCGGAAAATATCGGTGTGCACGTTCATTACATTCCGGTTTATTTCCACCCTTATTATCAACAACTAGGATATAAGAAAGGCATTTGTCCGATTGCGGAAAAGTGGTATGAAGGAGCGTTAACGATCCCCATTTTTCCGAAAATGAGCGAATATGATATTCGAACGGTTATAGAAGGGGTAAACAAAGTGCTCTCCTTTTATCGAAAATAACGAGGTTTGTCGTTTGGTTTTTATTTGATGGAAGCCGCTTTCTGAGTTTTTATTGGTGATCGCGGCAGGAAATGGCGATGGGAATGGAGAAAGGAAAAATACGGTTTCATGATTTAGGTATCGTTAACAATTTGGACCTTAGGTATTAAGGGCAAGGTTACATCTTGTTTATTTCAAAACGTATGTTCATAATGAAAATAAAGACTGTGGCATGGAGGTTGTATCATGTCTGGCAAAGAAAAGGTCGTTCATTTTAAATACTTGTTTGCTGATGACTATAATCCTGTCTACGTCAATGGGGCGCACGGCGGAATTTCTCCGCAGGGGGAGATTGTTGTGAACTTTTATTTTGAACGCCGTCCCTTGCCTTACGAGGAAACATACGTGTTTGAAGGAACGGGACAGCCAGCAAGAAAGACGGATGTACAGCCCCCTGACCATGAGGAAAATGTGATCCGCTATGTGTCAACTGGGGTTGTGATGAATTTGGAGACCGCGAAACTTTTTCACGAGTGGCTGGGTGAGCATATTATGATGTTGGAACAAATTCGGAACGAGGGGACACAGCGATGATTTTACCCGCAGAGAAGTCTTCATCTACTGGAATCGACGAGTATTTTCGTTTGCCGAAAACCCAAGCTGTCCGTGCCCGTTTCCCCGTTTCGGAACCATTGATTCGGGAAACAGTGGGAGAGGAACATGTTTGGTTGCCCCATGTTGAGGAAACAGCAACACCAATGAAAACGGTGATATGGCGAAATGAGCATTCTTTTGGACGGGTGACTCCCTTTATTTATGACCAAGTGCGAAAGGCAGAAAACATAGCCAAACTGCAAGCCATCAGAGAACTGGGAAGCGATTGGAATGGAAATGGCGCCGATTCATTTTCCGGTAAATTGATTGAGAAGGTCTTCAGTGTGATTCACACGATCATTAAGCAGCCGAAGCTGTTCCCCACAGCACGAGATAGCATTCAGCTTGAGTTTGAAAAAGAAAATGGAGATTACTTGGAGTTTGAACTTTTTGAAAACAAAATTGATGTTTTTGTGTCATATGCAGATGGACGTGAAATGGAAAAATCGATCCCATACGATGTGCGGGAGATAAATCGAATCATTGTTGACTTTTATGAAACCAGAGATCGGACGGGAAGAAAGGCTGTTTAGAGCTGTTTTTCCGAGCATTGTATGGGATGAGGAGCACAATCGTCCATCATCTGCTTTGTTCAAAGATAAGAGAGGGGTTTCTGTTGACCGAGACGGCGGGCGAACGGAGGAAGAGATCGTTTCTAGATTTCAAGACCGTTTTGGTGTGGAAAAAGTGAAGGCTGTCGTCTATGTTGAAGCCGGTTTTTGTATGGATATCGGCGCTCATCTTGTTTATTGTCCGTCGCGACGAAATCCATATCATGCCGAAATTCATGATTCCCCTAGTAAAACGATGTTATCGACCGCTAAAGCGAGAAAGCTGGCATTGCATTGTGCAGTTGTTTATCGCGCATAGATCTACAAGACTGGTGAAAACAAAATTTTCCTTCCCCCGACAAAACCGTCCGTCTCAACGCACAAGAACCTCTAATAAAGCGTCGGAAAAAGAATCTTCGTTTAGCTCAAGAAACCGGATGTTTGGCGGGGGAGTGGCGATTTTCCAGGCGTATTCGATGTCGTCTTTGTCTTCGAGGGAATTGGTCTTCTTGAATGCCACAGCTGATTTGCTTTCGCTCCCTTTCTTCTTTCTTCTGTTTCAAAAACTGCTCTAAATGCTCCAACCCCAATGTACTCATCTCCTTTGCTTTTCGATACCTTTATTATACATCAATTTTTCCAAGAAGGACTCTTTCGTCGTTACCCACCGCATTTCTCTCCTTTCCCCACTTCACACTTCCCATGTTTCATCCGATATAAATCATAGAAAGCGTCCAAACCAAAGGAGCGGATTCGGATGACGATTGAACGGTTGTCTTCTTCGTTTCCTTCGTATGAACCGATGCGAAATGACCAGGCGAAGACGAATGCTGGGCTGTCGGCGGTGCGGCCGCCGGAAGGGGAGGAGTCTGTTTCTTCTCCTGCGCGGCTGTTTTCGCACGATGAGCTCGAGAATGTAGTCAATGGGTTGAATGAGTTGCTGCAGCCAAGCCATACATCAATTCGGTTTGAGCTGCATAAGGAGCTGAATGAGTACTACGTGCAAGTAATCGATGAAAAGACGCATGAGGTGATCCGCGAAATTCCGCCGAAGAAGCTGCTGGATACGTATGCGGCGATGATGGAGTTTGTCGGATTGTTGGTGGATCGAAAAATTTAACGGTGGTGAAGACACGTGGCAGGGAATTTGCGCATCAGCGGTTTGGCGAGCGGGATGGATATTGATCAAATCGTCAAAGATTTGATGAAAGCAGAGCGGATGCCGCTGGATAAGCTCCAGCAAAAAAAGCAGCTGCTCGAGTGGCAGCGCGATGATTACCGGGCGATGAACACGCTGCTGCAAGGGCTGGATGATTACTTGTTTTCGAACATCACTCTCCAAAGCAACATGCTCAAAAAAACGGTCTCAAGCTCGAATGAGGCGGCCGTGACGGCGACCGCGGGCTCCAGCGCGGCGAATGTGGCGACGACGATTCAGGTCGATCGGGTGGCCACCTCGGCCGTCTGGCTGTCCGATGAAGCGGTAAGGGTGGACAAGGCGAGTTTTTCCGTTGCCGCTGATGTGACGCTGACGATCAACGTGACAAACGGGGATGGGACGACGAAGCAGGCGTCGATCACGGTGAAACAAGGAACGACGCTAGACGGGTTGATCGCCCAACTCAACAGCAACCTAGATCTTGGCGTCAGCGCGTTTTACGATGAAAAAACCGGGCGGATTTCGATCATGAAAAAAGACACGGGAGCGCAAGCGAGTCTGGTGCTCGCCGATCAGGCGACGGCTGACTTTTTTGCGCAAAAGCTTGGGTTTACGAATACCGTAGCGGGGCAAGAGCTCACGGGGAAAACGGCAGGGAAAGACGCCGACATCACCATCAACGGCTTGCGAACGACCCGCTCGTCGAATACATTTACGATCAACGGTGTGACGTATACCGTGAAGGGAACGGGGACAGCGACGGTGTCGGTTTCGACCGATGTCGACGCGATGGTGAACGCGATAAAAGGGTTCGTCGATAAATACAATGAAGTGATCGCCAAAATCAACGCCGAGTTGAAAGAAGAGCGCTACCGCGACTATCCGCCGCTTACCGACGAGCAAAAGGAAGCGATGACGGAAAAGCAAGTGGAGCTGTGGGAAGAAAAAGCGCGGAGCGGGATGCTTCGCGGTGATTCCATTTTGTCCAGCGCCCTCAGCCAAATGCGGATGGACTTGTACACGAAAGTGGAAGGGGCGAATATCCCGAGCGGGTTTTCACAGCTGGCGCAACTTGGCATCACGACGTCATCGAACTACCTTGATGGCGGGAAATTGATCATTGACGAAACGAAGCTGCGGGAGAAAATCAAGGAAAATCCGGATGCTGTCTATCAACTGTTTAACCAAGACGGGGCGACGGATGCGGAAAAAGGGATCGCCCGCCGCCTGCGCGATACGATCAAAGCGACGATCGGGAAGATTGAGCAAAAAGCGGGGAAGACGATTTGGACGAACCAGCAGTTTGCGATCGGGCGCGATTTAATTCAAATCAATGACCAAATTGATCGATTCCAAGACCGCTTGAAACAAATTGAAGACCGCTACTACCGCCAATTCACAGCGATGGAAGAGGCGATTCAGCGCGCCAATCAGCAAAGCATGTATTTGATGAATGCCTTTGGCGGCATGCAAAGATAACGATCAGCGGCTGTGGCATGCAGGCGTCCGTTGGCGCTTGGCCATCATCGGAAAGCGATCCGCTTCCTGATGATGGAGGTTTTAGGCTGAGACAACTGAAAAGGCGCGACGCCTCTTGAAAGGGGCGGTTTGGCTGAAAAAAACGTTCTTGCTTCAGTCTTGAAACGTGTGCAGCACTTGACGTGGAAGAGGAGTGATCGGGATGGCAACGAACAATCCGTATCAACACTACCAAGCGAACGCTGTGCAGACGGCGTCGCCCGGTGAACTGACGTTGATGTTGTATAACGGGTGCTTGAAGTTTATCAAGCTCGCGCGCCAGGCGATCGAGAAGGGGGACATTGCGGCGCGCAATGAAAATTTGATTAAGGCGCAAAACATCATTTTGGAACTCATGAAGACGTTGAAAATGGAGTATGATGTCGCCAAATCGATGATGACGATGTACGACTACATTTACCGCCGTCTCGTTGAGGCAAACGTGAAAAACGATGCGGCGATTTTGGATGAAGTGGAAGGGTATGTCACGGAGTTTCGCGATACGTGGAAGCAAGTGATTCAGCTCAATCGGCAGCGCCAATACGCGGAAGGCGGGCAGGCGTAATGAGCGTGCGCGAAGTTTGGCAGTTGACGCGCGAATTGCTCGAAGCGACCGCTCTGCCGTGGCCAGCTGAGGAGCGCGAGGCGCGGCTTGTGCAAGTGGATGAGCTGCTTCGGCGGCGTGAGGAGTGGCTTCGGGAGCTGCGGCCGCCATACAGCGAGGAAGAGCAGCGGCTTGGCCGCGAGATCGTTGCTTGGAATCGAGAGATTGAAGCGCGGCTTCGTCAAGTGCGTGATGAGATTGGCAGTGATTTGCGGATCACCGAGGCGAAGCGGCAGGCGAACGCCCGCTATGTTCATCCGTACGAGCAGCCGCTTTCGTTCGATGGAATGTTTTACGATAAACGGCGATAGGTGGAATGGATATGGCAAAATTGACGAGTGACGCGCTGGACATCATCCGCCAATACGCAGCGTTGCTCGAGACAGTCGAAGAAGGGCTCGACTATGTGGCGGCGAGCTTTTCTGACCCGCGGCGGATGCATGCGGACGTGCTGCTTTCGGATGTGTTGCTGGCGCTTGGGAAAATTGGCGAGACGAACGTGTATCTAGAGCAGCTGTTCGCTGAGGAGAACGATTTCGTCCGTCATCTTGAACGGTTTGTCGATGTGCTCGACGCGGCCGCGGCACTTGACGGGCAGTTTTCTGATGCAGCGGCAAAGGAGCGGATTGTTTGCGGACGGTTGTCACCGGCGTTTCAGGCGTGGAAGAGTGCGATGGAGAGCGGTCTGCGGCGGTATGTCGTGCAGTGAAGAACGAGCGGCGGTGCTTTGGCAGCCATTCAAGCGAAAGCGGGTGTCCTCTTGCTGGAATCGAGGGCACCCGCTTTTGTGCGGCAGGGCGAATGAAACCGGCATTCGTTCGCCTGTTTTTGCCGTGAGCGGCAAAAGAGTCAAACGGCCTTGACAATGGTGATGTTCATCTCTTTCCGCAAGTCAATCTCATACGGGCTTTTCAGCTCCTCACCCGCTGGATTTTTGATGACACGGACGATCGGGCGGAGCGGGAAGCCTGGAAACACTTGCGAGACGACGCCGACTTCTCCGGTGTTGAGCTTAACGGTCGTGGCGACCGGGTAGATGGCGATGTGAGAGAGAAACAGCTTGATCAGATCATAGTCTAAAATGCCGCCGGCGGCGGATAGGTATTCGGCTGCCTCGTGCGGCGAGTATTGTCTTCGGTGGTAGCGCGCCGATGTCAAGGCGTCAAAAACGTCGGCGATGGCGACGATGCGGGCGTATTCGTGAATGTCATCGCCCGATAAGGCGCGCGGGTAGCCGCTGCCGTCGCACCGCTCATGGTGCTGCAAGGCGCAGTGGGCGGAAAAGAGCGAGATGTTGCGCTGGCGCCGCAACAGCTCGAAGCCGAGATACGTATGGCGGCGGATGATTTCCTTTTCCTCTTCTGTCAAGACTCCTTTTTTCCGCCAGAGCCCATCAGGAAGCTGCGTCATGCCGATGTCAAACAACAGCGCGCCGATGCCGAGGTCAAGCAGCTGCTGAGGGCGGTAGCCTTTGGCGATGCCGATGACGCCGGCGATCGTGGCGACGTTGACCGAATGGTGGAAAAAGTAGCCGTTTGAGATGACCAAATCCGACAAGTTGATGAGCAAATCTTCTTGTTTTAGCAAATAGTCCAAAATGTCTTTGAACACTTTTTCGTACTCTTTTCCCAAATCGAGGGAAGACACACGGCTGAGCAGCTTTTTTTGCTCAATCAAGGCCGTCATCGTCTCGTACACTTTTTTCACCGCCTGCTGGCGCACGGTCGGGCTGATGAGCGGGCGCGGGCGGATGTCATAGGTTTGTTTGTCGTCAATGTAAATGTATTGAACCCCTTTTTGCGCCAACGAACGGATGTAGCCGCTGGTCAGCCGTACGCCGCGCGACAAAAGGACGCTGCCGTTGGCGGCAAACAAGTCGACAGCGAGCACGTCGCCGCTTTTTGCATGGGAAATATGGACCTTTCGCATCGTTCACACACTCCGTACCTTCCACATCATAAGAAAAAACACCTATGCCTATCTTACCATATTTTCCTATGTTTTTCACAAAATCTTCAAAAATATTTTTGATTGAAACATGGATTGGATGGGTAATAAAAAGTGTAGGGATTTACAGTTTTATAAGATAAGGAGTGGTCAGCGATGATGTATAACGTTCGCGGGGAAAACCTCGAAGTCACGCCAGCGTTGCGCGAGTATGTGGAGAAAAAAATCGGGAAACTGGAACGCTACTTTGATGGCACCGATGACGTGCATGTGCACGTCAATTTAAAAGTCTACAACGATGGGCAAGGGAAAATCGAGGTGACCATTCCGATTCCGCATTTGTTGCTGCGCGCTGAAGAGCGCCATGAAGATATGTATGCGGCGATCGATTTAGTAGCCGATAAACTGGAGCGGCAAATCCGCAAACATAAAACAAAGGTGAACCGCAAGCTGCGCGACCGCGAGAAAGAGGTGAAGCTGGCTGCCCCTGTCTCGATCGGCGCTTCCGCAGCGGAGAATGAAGAGGAGTTTGAAATCGTGCGCACGAAACACTTCAGCTTGAAGCCGATGGACAGCGAAGAAGCGATTTTGCAGATGAATTTGTTAGGGCACAACTTCTTCATTTTCACCAACGCGGAAACAAACCGGACGAACATCGTCTACCGCCGCAAAGACGGAAAATACGGATTGATCGAGGCGAATTGAACGGTTGCCTCTTGTGCGCATCCCCTGCTTTTTTGGGCAGGGGATGTTATAATATGCATGAGAAAAATCAAAATGGGGGAGAGCGATGGAGGAACTGTTGCGTCAAATCTTGTCCAAGTTGGACAACATGGAAAAAGGATTTTTGGTGTTCCAAGAAGAAACTCGCCAACGGTTTGAGCAGATGGATGGCCGTTTGACGGAAATGAACGGACGCCTCGTCGGCCTCGAACGGGAAATGGGCGCAGTGAAAGAGCGGTTAGACCGTGTGGAAACGCGGTTGAATGGCGTAGAGGCCCGATTGGACGGCGTGGAAACGCGGTTGAATGGTGTGGAGATCCGGTTGGATGGTGTGGAAACACGGTTAGATGGCGTGGAGACCCGATTGGACGGCGTGGAA
>NZ_PIJF01000057.1:0-19962 GCF_002809985.1 Geobacillus sp. WSUCF-018B | reverse complement strand
GCAATCAGTTGAATCTCTTCATCCGAAACAAGTTTTTGCATCAAATTCGGGAGTGTGGTATGCTTGTTCATAGAGAGCACCTCCTGGGTTTGTTTGTGTTGCTACTCACATTCTACAGGAAAGGTGCTCTTTTTTCTATACCATTTGGATTTTATTGGATAATCAACACGCCTGGCTTTCAACGTGTGTTTACCGAGCATGTGTACCCGAAATTCGCCCGCATTGTCCGCCATTTTCAAGAGAAAGGGGAATTGGCCGAGCTGCCGGTCGATTCCGTCATGCGCCTGACGATCACATCGCTTGCCGGCTTTTTGGCCGCCCGCTTTCTCCTTTTGCCTGACCACCATTGGGACGATGAGGCGGAGATGGAGCGGACGATTCACGTGTTGATGAACGGTCTGCGGCGCTAGACGGCCGGCTTCCGCGTGGGAGCCGGCCTAGCCGTTTTTCTTGGCATAATCGAGGATGGCTTTGGCAAAGTGTTTAAAATCATCGAGATGGTGGTCGATGATGGCTTGCAAAATGCCAAGGTTCAGTTGTTGGTAGTTGTGAACGGCGATGTTGCGGAATCCGACCATGGCCTTCATGTTTTTGCTTATGGCAGGAGAGATTACGCCGTACTCTTCGAGGAGAGTGAATGCATCGCGGCTATGCTGCGGCAATCCGAATTTCTGCTCGGCCACAATATGCATGGCCAAATCGATGCATGCCTCGCACGCCCGCTGTAAATTCAGAACGATCGAATCTTGTTTTGTGTAATTTTGTAAATTTTTTGGATCGCCGTTATATTCTTCACGAATTCGTTTCAGGCAGTGTTCGATCACGCTGATCTTGTTTAAAATGACATCACTTTTCATATATGCTCCCGCTTTCCGTAATTTGTTTTAACACCGGTGCTCTCTCTTCGTTTAGTTTCACATACATTTTCAATGTTTTCATTTCGAACTCAGCCCGTTTCCGCTCGTCGCGGCAATCAATGGCTTTTCCCGTCGAGACGACTTGCGCTTGAAACACGGTGCTGGCTTGGCGCAAATCGACAAGATCGACATCTCGCCCTAACTTGTCAGCCAAATGCCCCGCGAGCCGAAACAGCTCATACGGATCATGCGGTTCGCCGTCGCTGACAAAGGCGATATCGACATCACTGTCCGGGCGCATCGCCCCACGGGCGGCTGAACCGAACAGGTAGATGACGAACGGGTGAAGAGCCGGGCGGAGCGTCTGAATGATGATCGTCTCCATTTCGTTTGGCAATCGCGATGCCCCCTTGCGTTTTTCTTCATTATAGCAAAATCTTAATAGCAAAATCTTATTGTTCTTGGCGAAAAGATGGAAAAAGAAAAAGGGATGGCGATGATGCGCCAATCCCTCTGAGCGAAAGAAGCAGGGGCTGATTGATTCATTTCCTCCTTACATACAAACTTCGGGGCGGCTCTTTTTGCTGCTCTTCCCTAAAACACTTCCTCACCCCGAAAACGGGATGGGGCGATGTTCGAGTCATTCGGGTGATGGATGATATAGGTGTGCGCGTTGGTCGTTAAGCCACAATTAGGCGATTTCCGCCACAATGGCATTGTCCTTGACATCGATACGGATCGCACGCACCGATTGATCCGCGTCAAGCAGGCAGTCGGCGATGTTGTCTTCGACATGCTCTTGGATGACGCGGCGGAGCGGGCGGGCGCCGAAGGCCGGATGGTAGCCGAGTTCGGCCAGTTTTTCTTTCGCCGCTTCCGTCACCTCGAGTTCAATGCCTTGCTCGCGCATCGCCGCTTTGACGTCAGCGAGCATCAGGTCGACGATCTCAAGCAAGTGTGCTTTTTCGAGCGGCTTGAACTCGATGATGGCGTCGAAGCGGTTCAAAAATTCCGGCTTGAAGTAGGCGCTCAAAGAGTCAAGGACGCTTGTTTGCCCGTTGCCCTCTTTTTCAAAGCCGACGGTGATTTTTTTGTCGGTCACACCGGCGTTGCTTGTCGCGATGATGACGGTGTCTTTGAAGCTGACGGTGCGGCCTTGGCTGTCGGTTAAGCGGCCGTCTTCCAAAATTTGCAGGAAGATGTGCTGTACATCCGGGTGCGCCTTTTCAATCTCGTCAAGCAAGATGATGCTGTACGGATTGCGGCGCACTTTTTCCGTCAGCTGGCCGGCTTCTTCAAAGCCGACATAGCCCGGCGGCGAACCGATCAGCTTCGAGACGGAATGTTTCTCCATGTATTCGCTCATATCGAGGCGAATCATGGCGTCTTTTGTGCCAAACAGCTCCTCGGCGAGCGTTTTGGCGAGCTCCGTTTTCCCGACGCCGGTCGGGCCGACGAACAAGAACGAACCGATCGGGCGGTGTTTCGCTTTCAAGCCGGCGCGGCTGCGGCGAATGGCTTTCGCGACTTTTTTCACCGCTTCCGCTTGGCCGATCACTTTTTTCGCCAAGTGTTCTTCGAGATGTTTCATTTTTTCTTTTTCATCGGCTTGCAGTTTGCCGACGGGGATGCCGGTTTTCTCGGCGATGATTTGTTCGATGTCGGCGACATCGACGACAGGGCGTTCTTGGTTGACGCCTTGCTCGAGTTGTTTTTCGAGCTTCAGCTCTTCATCGCGCAGTTTCGCCGCCAATTCGTAGTTTTCTTCTTTCGCCGCTTGTTCTTTTTCTTTCGCGATTTGGATCAACCGCTCTTGCAGTTGTTTTTCATCGGTCGGACCGAGGCGCAAGTTCGCTTTCGAGCCGGCCTCGTCAAGCAAGTCGATGGCTTTGTCCGGGAGGAAGCGGTCTTGAATGTAGCGGTGCGACAGTTTCACGCACGCTTCGATCGCTTCATCCGTATAGCGGACATGGTGGAATTGTTCGTATTTCGGCTGGATGCCTTTTAAGATGACGATCGCTTCCTCAACGGTCGGCTCGTGGACGATGACCGGTTGGAAGCGGCGCTCAAGAGCCGCGTCTTTTTCAATTTGCCGGTATTCTTTGAGCGTCGTCGCCCCAACGACTTGCAGTTCCCCGCGGGCGAGCGCCGGTTTTAAAATATTGCCGGCGTCCATCGAGCCTTCAGCGGCGCCAGCGCCGACGAGCAGGTGGATTTCGTCAATGAACAAGATGATGTTTTTCCGCTCTTGCAATTCGGCGATGAGCCGTTTCATCCGCTCTTCAAATTGACCGCGGATGCCGGTGTTGGCGACAAGCGACGCCACATCAAGCAAGTACACGTCTTTGTTCAATAGTTTTTCCGGCACTTGCCCTTCGGCGATTTTCAGCGCGAGCCCTTCAACGATGGCTGTTTTCCCGACACCCGGCTCCCCGATCAACACCGGGTTGTTTTTGTTGCGGCGGTTTAAAATTTCGATCACGCGGGCGATTTCTTTGTCGCGGCCGATGACCGGATCGATCAAGCCCGCTTTGGCCATTTGCGTCAAGTTGCGGCCGAATTGATCCAAAAATCCACCGCCATGGCTTTGCGGGCGCTTCGCCATCGTTTTCGGCGCGCTCATTCCGGCGTTGGCGGCTGTGAACGGGCTAGTAAAGAAGTCATCAAAGGAAAACGGTGAAAAGCCGAAGTTCATCGGAATGGACAGTTGTTGTTTTTGCTTTTCATAGCATTCATGGCACAGGTGAAGTTGTTGTTTTTCCCCGTTCCATTGCAAGTTGACAAACACTGTTGCTTCACGTTGTTGGCATGCTTGGCATAGCATGAGACATACCCCCTTTTCTCTTATTCGGGATTTGACTTTGACTTTCTTTGACTTTCTGACTTTATTATACTTTGACCTTTTTTGACTTTCAAGTGTTTTGTACAAAAAAATTGTAATAACGATGAAATGTTTTTGAAAAAATGGTGAATACTAATGTAGGTGCGGCAAAGCTATGATAAAGTGAAAAACAGAAAAAGAGGCGGAAAAGACTCCGTCTTTGGTGCTCATGATGATCATGAATTTGAAGGAAAAAGGAGAAAGGTGAAGATGAGAAGACAGGTTGGTTTCGCGTTTGCTGTTGTACTTTTGGGGATGATGATCATGGCTGCTTGTACAAATCACAACAAGCAAGCCGAGACGCCGGCCGTGCTTGACGTGAAAATCGATGCGCCAGATCATATCGATTTGAACAAACCGACCAAGCTCGCCTGCGTCGTGACGTACGGCGGCGAAAAAGTAGACGATGCGAACGAAGTCAAGTTTGAAGTATGGAAGCATGGAAGCGACGAGCGGGAAATGCTTGAAGCGAAGCATGACGGCGACGGCCGCTACTCGGTGGAAAAAACATTTACCCAAGCGGGAACATATTCGGTCGTCGCCCATGTGACGGCGCGCGATATGCATAACATGCCGAAAAAAGATATTGTCGCCGGCAACCCGGAACAGGCGGCGACGGCCGACGGTGCGCGCGAAAATTCCCAAGGCAGTGCTGAAGAAAATCATCATGGCGCCGTCGCCATTTCGCTGTCGTCCCGTTCGTTCGAAGCCGGAAAACCGGCGGCATTGACCGTTCACCTCACCAAAGATGGGAAGCCGTTTACGAACGCCACCGTTCGCTTTGAGATTTGGCAGGCGGACAACAAGCATGAATTTGTTGACGCGGATGAAAAAGGAAACGGCGAGTACGAAGCCATGGCCACGTTTGCCAACAAAGGAACGTATTCGGTGAAAGTGCACGTCGAAGGAAGCGGCGGGCTGCACGAACATCAAGTCGAACACGTGACAGTTCATTGATGGAAACGCGATTTCACATCGCATGCCATATTAATGAAGAGAGTTTGCGGTGTGTGAGAAGGCATCTTGTCTCGGATGCCTTCTTTTTTCGTTCTGTCGTCTTTCTTGTCCATGCCGGACATATACATATATATGGAAAAGCAACGGACAAGAGAGGGAGATGGAGGATTTGGGCAAGAGACACGAGTGGTCGGAAGCATGGCAAATCGCCGCTGTTTACGTCGGCACGGTGATTGGAGCGGGATTTGCGACTGGCAGGGAAATTATTGAATTTTTTACCCGCTACGGAATGGCTGGGACGATCGGGGTGGCGGTCAGCGGCGTTTTGTTCACATGGGGAGGCGCGCGGCTCATGGTGATGGCGCGCCGAATTGGAGCTGCGTCCTATGATGAGTTGAATCGCTATTTGTTCGGGAACATGTTGAGCCCGTTTGTGACGCTCGTGATGACGGTGATGATCGCGGGGGTGACGGCGGTGATGATCGCCGGGGCGGGTGCCGTGTTTGAAGAGCAGATCGGCTGGCCGAGGCAGGCGGGCGTCGCGCTGACGCTCGGGTTGGCGCTTTTGGTCATGTTGTTTGACCGCAAAGGGCTGTTTGGCGTCAACGTGTTTGTCGCGCCGATGATGGTGCTGTTCAGCGCCATCGCCTTTGTGAAAACAATCGTGGCTGGCGATTTGTGCCGTCCGGACATGGCTGCGGTGGACTATTCCCTCAAGGCGATGTTGTCCCCGTTTTCCTATGCGGCCTTTAACTTGGCGATGGCCCAAGCGGTGCTTGTCCCCATCGCCCGCGAAGCGACCGATGAGCGAGCGGTGAGGCGCGGAGCGATGTTAGGCGGAATGGTGTTGACGGTTTTGCTGCTGTTGAACCATATGGTGCTGCTGTCGTTTCCACACAAGGACGATTATGATATTCCAATGGCCGAAGTCGTTCATACGTTTTTTACTGTGTTGTATTGGCTTTATGTCGTCGTCATTTACGGAGAAATTTTTACATCGGTCATCGGCGGCATGTTTGGACTTGCACGCCAAGTGCGCGTTTGGGCGCCGCTTGGCGGGAAATGGCTGGGCGTGCTGCTCGTTTTGCTGTTTGCGGCGGTCAGCCCGTTTCATTACGGGGAGCTGCTGTCATTCATCTATCCGCTGTTTGGTTATATGAGTCTTGTGCTTTTGTGGCTTCTTTGGCGCCGGCAGCTGCCGCGCCGGTAAATGAGCCCTTTCGTTCCCCAAAGTTTTTTGGTGAAGGGGGACGAAAGGGCTTCGTTTCGTTATGAGTGGAAGCGGGCGATCATGTTTTCTAAATCGCGCGCTGCTGCAGCCAACGTGTCGGCTTCCCGCGCCAACTGGTGAAGGGCGAGCGTCTGTTGCTCAAGCCCCGCCGCCGTTTCTTGCACCATGTTTGAAAAATCGGCGGCGACGGTGCGTACGTCTTCCATCAGTCCGCCGAGCTGCTCGCCGTCGGCGGTGATGTCGTTGACATATGATTCGTTTTGCTGAAGCAAGTCGTTCAGCTGGGCGAACATGCCTTGAAACGATGTGAACGTTTCCCCTGTTTTCCAAAGCGAGTCTTTCGTTGTTTCAACGCGGAGGCCGCTTCCTTGTACAGCTTGCACCGTTTCTTTGAGCGCGTTCGTCATGGCGTCGAGCGAGGCGAAAATTTCAGCGGCGAAGGCGTTTGTATCTTCGGCAAGCTTCCGGACTTCTTGGGCGACGATGGAAAAGCCGCGGCCCGCTTCACCCGCCCGCGCCGCTTCGATCGAGGCGTTGAGGGCGAGCAAGTTCGTTTGCTTGGCGATCGTGCGAATGGCGGCGATCATCTCATGAACGCGCGCCGCTTCATTGGCTGCTTTGTCGATGAGGGCAGTCATTTCGCTGATGCCGCGCTGCATCGCGTCCATGTTTGTTTTCGTTTCCTCAATGAGGCGGATGCCTTCTGCTGCTGACGACCAAGTGTCGCCCGCTTGCCTTACGACGCGTTCAACGGCGGCCCGCATGAGTTGCACGCGTTCCACCATCTGCCCGATGACGTCACCCGCTTGCTCGACGGCGGTCGTTTGTTGTTTCGCCCCTTCGCGGAACGTTTCGACGGCGGCGGCGATTTCGTCAAACGATTCAGAGAGGCGGCGCATTTCCATCTGCTGTTCAACGCTCACATCATGCACCGTTTTGGCCGCTTTGCCAAGCTCATGGATGATCGTGCGGATGCCGAGAATCATTTTGTTGATTTCGTAGGCGATTTGATGAAATTCATTCCGTTTTCCCGTCGTTTTCACTTCTGTCTGCAATTGGCCTGAGGAGACGGTGCGGGCGACGCTGTACCAATGGCGAAGCTCGGCGGCAATGGCCCGATGCCAGGCGGCGCCAAGCCCAAGCCCAGCGAGAGCGGCGCACAGCGCGGCCAAAACGGGCGGCGCCCCTGCGATGGAAGCGGCCAGCCCAACGGCTGCGGGCGCAATGGCGACGCTTGCTAACACCCATTGCAAATACGGGCGGTGCATGAGCCGCCCCATCCGCAAATTGAACCGCCTTCCGCCTGGCTCCGTCCAAAACGGGCAGCTGGCGTCAATCAGCACCTCGCCCGTATCGCGTTCGTACACTTGCAAGAGCGGTTCATTCGTGCGGGCGGCAGCCAGCCCGACTGGGTCGGCAAACACCCTTCCCTCGCGGAGGCGGTTCGTATGGACAACTCCGTATCCGCTTTCATCGACAAGAACAAAATATTCATCACGGCCGAGCCGCTCGTCTAAAAAGGCGCGGATGCGGTCGAGCTGCTCTTCAAGCGGACGCGTTCGGTCGATCATCTTTCGCAGCGCTTCCGCCGTTTCCGTCACTTTTTTCAACGCTCGTTTCGCCCGGCGCTGGTTCGTCAGTTCGCTCATAGACGATTCTCCTTTTCTCATTTGTCTATTTTCAATAATATATAGAAGATTTTGTCGAATCAATAGGATGAAAGGGGGATGCATAAAAATATCGATCGATTGGAAGACTATGCTGTAAACGGAAAGGCGAGGGGATGTTTGTGGGTTTATTCTCATTTTGGAAAAAAAAGAAAAAACGCCCCCCTCAGCGGCCCATTTCGCAACTTTGGGAAACGCTGCGGCAATCGAGCGATTTTGTCGAAGTGTCGTTTGTTGTCGGAGGCAAGGAGCTGTCGATTTACTATTTCGATTCGCTCGTTGATCCGCAAGTGCTGCAAGAGCGGATTCTTTGCCATTTGCAAAACGACATTCCCCAGCATCCGAACGTCCGATTGGAAGACTTGCAGCAAATCGTGCCGATTCAGCGCATTGAGGTGAGTGAAGACACGGCACTGATTGAAGAGAAGGTGCTGAAAGGGTTTGTCGCGGTCACCTTCCGCGAGCAGCCAAACAAAGCGGCGCTCATGAGCGCCGCGGCTGAAAATTTGGGGCTTCGGGAAAACAATGATTCGGAAAACGAATTCAGCGTCGTCGGACCGAAAGTCGGATTTGTGGAAAACGTCGGGGTCAACTTGCATCTCATCCGCCGGCAAGTGGTGACGCCGAATCTTGTGTTTCGGGAAATGTCGATTGGTTCGGTGTCGAAAACGAAAGTGGTCATCGCCTACATCGATGGCGTCGCCAATCCGGAAGTCGTTCAAACGGTGACGCAGCGGCTTGAGTCCATTCGTTTTGACATCGTGTTTGACAACGCCATTTTGGATCAGCTTCTTGCGGACAATTCACGGACGCCGTTTCCTCTGTTTATCTCGACCGAGCGGATCGACCGGGCCATCTATGCGCTTGTGTCGGGTCAGGTGGCCATTTTTTGCGACGGCTCCCCGTATGCCGTGATTGGCCCCGCCGCTCTTTTCGATTTTTTTACGTCGCCGGAAGACTATTATTTGCCATGGGTGCTCGGCACGTTTTTCCGGCTCATCCGGTTTTTCGGCGTTGCGTTCTCGGTGTTAGCGTCGCCGATTTATGTGGCGGTGCTGACGTATCATTATGAAATGATTCCCGAAGACTTGCTCGGCCCGATCATTTATTCCCGCTCGAACGTGCCGTTTCCGCCGATGCTCGAGGTGCTGTTTTTGGAAATTACGATTGAGCTGTTGCGCGAGGCCGGGGCGCGGCTGCCGACGAAAGTCGCACAAACGCTCGGGATTGTCGGCGGGATTGTCATCGGGCAAGCAACCGTTGATGCCGGGCTGACGAGTACGATTTTGTTGATTGTCGTCGCGTTGGCGGCGCTCGCTTCGTTTACAACGCCGATTTTCAAAATGTCCAACACGATTCGGTTCATTCGGTTTCCGTTTATTTTGTTTGCTGCATGTTGGGGCGGGATCGGCATTATCTTCGCCGTGTGCGGGCTGCTCATTCATTTAGGGCGGCTGCAGTCGTTTGGCTATCCGTATTTGCTGCCGTTTTATCCATTTCGTGTGCGCAGCTTCCGCGATACATTCATTCGTTCGCCATACAGTGAAACGGCGGAGCGGCCGATGTTTCTTCGTCCGCGGTCGCGGTTTCGTTACGATCCGAATGCGGCGAAGCAAAAACGCGACATTGATGAGTAAGGGGGATCGTGATGAGGCGTGGGCTCGCATGGGTCGGTGCGCTGCTGTTGCTTGGCGGCTGCGCCAGTTCGCGGCCGATTGATGAAATTCAAATTATTCAACAGATGGGGTATGATTTCGAGAACGGCCGCTACACGGGCACCGCGGTGTACCCGACGTTCAAGCAAGGGCCGATGACAAAGCCGAATATGCTGACGACGACGTCGCCGACGGTCTACGACTTGATTCCGCGCCTGTCATCGAAATCCGCGCTGCCGGTTGAGGAAGGGCAGCTGCGCTTGATTTTGTTCGGCAAGGAGTTTGCTCGGCGGGGGGTGACGCAAATTACGCACAGCCTCGCGCGCAACAACAAAGTCGGCAGTCATTTGCTGCTTGGCGTGGCGGAAGAAAGCGCGAAGGAGCTGCTGAAAATCGCGGCGAACACGACGCTGAGCGATACGTTGTATTTGCCGAATCTGGTGGAGCAGAATGAGCAGTCGATGAACTTGCCGAAAACGAATTTGCACTTGTTTTTGTATCGCTATTTTTCCCCAGGCAGCGATCCGTTTTTGCCGTATTTTGAGAAAAAAGGAGATTTCGCCAAGCTTGAAGGGGTCGCGTTGTTTCGCGACGACCGATACGTGGGGCATGTGAGTTTGCGTGATTCGTTTTTAATGAAAATTTTGCTTGGAGAAACGAAAAACGGCGTCTACCAGCTGAAGGTTGGGAATCGCGGGAAACAGGGCGAGGATCGGGTGATGCTGCAAAACTTATGGGCGAAGCCGAAATATGAATGGAAGCGTGATGGAAGCCGCCATGTGCTTGATGTGTTCGTCCATATCCATGCGTCGGTGCGGGATTACCCGTCATGGCTCGATCAGACGGGTCAAGATTTGTTTGCTGATGTGAAGAAAAAAATGCAAAACGAATTGGAGCATAATATGCGCCGGTTATTCCGTTATTTTCAGAAAAAACGGATTGACCCGCTCGGCATCGGCGATTTTGTTCGCAGTGTGACAAGACATTGGGATTCCGACGCGTTTTACCGTGAATACCCGGATCTAGACATCCGCCCGCACGTCACGGTGGATATCGTCCATACCGGCATTGGCGAATAAGACGGGGAACATGAGGAGGGATTAGGATGAAGCAGGCCATTCAGGAACGGTTTCTCATCTCCCCGTTTCTTGTGTTTTTTGTCATTCATGCTACGCAAGTTGGGGTCGGGGCACTCAATTTTCAGCGTCCACTGATGAAAGAGGCGGGGCAGGATGCCTGGATGGCAGTCTTAATGGCCGGGCTGGCGGCGCACGTGTTGATTTGGCTGATGTATCGGCTGCTGTCGCATTTGCCATCAGGCGGAGACCTCGTGTCGCTTCATGAACAGTACTTCGGGCGGTGGATCGGCGGGGTGCTGAGCATTGGACTTCTTTTTTACTACGCGTTGGCGGCGTTTATGGTGCTTCAATCATACATTGAAATCATTAAAGTATGGGTGTTCCCGTTGATGGGGGCGTGGCAGTTCAGCCTTATGTTTTTGCTGATGACGTATTATGTCGTCTCCGGCGGGTTTCGCGTCGTTGTCGGCTTATGCGTTTGGGGGGTGGTGACTCCGCTGTTGACGATTTTTCCGATGGTTTTCTTTCCGCTTGAGTATGCTCAATACCGGAATTTATTGCCGGTGTTCGACCATTCGTTTGGGCAATTGGCAAAAGCATCGAAAGAGATGGTGCTGCAATATTTAGGGTTTGAAATGCTGCTGATGTATTACCCGTTTTTAAAACAGGCTCCGTCCTCGCAAAAGTGGGCGCATGCGGCCAACGCATTTACGATGTTCATTTATTTTGTTTTGATCCTTATTTCCATCGTGTTTTATAACAAAGAGCAAATTCAGCATATTACATGGCCGACGCTGACGCTGGCCAAAATTCCGGAAGTGCCGTTTATCGAGCGGATGGAGTATATTGTCATCTCGATTTATGTGCTCGTTGTGTTCCCGATCATCGCGGTCTCTATTTGGGCGGCGACGCGCGTGATCAAACAGCTGTTTGCTGTTCAGCAGCGCCGTTCGCTTCCGGTGTTGCTCGCTTGCTTGTTTGTCGGGGGAATGTTTTTTCAGGAGAAGACACATATTGAGCAGTTGACGGAATGGACAGCGAAGGCGGGATTTTATCTTGTCGCGGTGTATGTTCCGCTTTTGTATCTATACGTATGGACGGCGGAAAAAGTGAAAAAGGCGCTACAACAAAAGCCATAAGTATGGTATAGTAATATGGAAAACAGAAGAATCGCAATTCCGTACGCTTGTACGGGAGAGGTTTCTAGCAAAACCCTCTATAAAAAACTAGGGACGGCTGTATCCTAGGGGTATGGCCTTTTTTGTTTTGGAAACCTCTTCTTCTGCTGATTCAGAAGGAGGTTGATTGTGATGAAGATGAAGGAAGAAAAGGCGGTCGTCGTCTTCAGCGGCGGCCAAGACAGCACGACGTGTTTGGTTTGGGCGAAAGAGCAGTTTGGGGAAGTGGAAGCGGTGACGTTTGACTATGGGCAGCGTCATCGCCGCGAAATTGAAGTCGCTCAGACAATTGCCGCTGAGCTTGGCGTTCGCCATACGGTGCTCGATATGTCGCTGCTCGGGCAATTGGCGCCGAACGCCTTGACGCGTGATGATATCGCCATCGAACAAAAGGAAGGCGGGCTGCCGACGACGTTTGTGGACGGGCGCAATTTGTTGTTTTTATCGTTCGCGGCGGTGTTTGCCAAACAACGGGGCGCGCGCCATCTCGTCACCGGAGTGTGCGAAACAGATTTCAGCGGCTATCCGGACTGCCGCGATGTGTTTATCAAATCATTGAACGTCACGCTGAATTTAGCGATGGATTACGAATTTGTCATTCATACGCCGCTCATGTGGCTGACGAAAGCGGAGACGTGGAAGCTCGCGGATGAGCTCGGGGCGCTCGAGTTCATTCGCACGAAGACGCTGACGTGCTATAACGGCATCATCGCCGACGGCTGCGGCGAATGTCCAGCATGCGTGCTGCGCAAGCGCGGATTGGATGACTATTTGCGGGAAAAAGCGGGGGTGGAGCGGCCATGATGCACCAGCTTTATCCGCAAGTGATGCACCCTTACCGCTATGAGCTGAACAAAGATATGCACATCGCCGCCGCCCATTTCATCCCGCACGAAGCGGCCGGGAGTTGCGCCAACGTGCACGGCCACACGTACATCGTCAATGTGACGATTGCTGGCGATGAGCTCGATGAAAGCGGATTTTTGGTCAATTTTCAAACGATCAAACAGCTTGTGCATGGAAAGCTGGATCATACGTTGCTCAATGACCATGCCGATTGCTTTGATGAAAACGACCCGAACCGGTTTCCGACGACGGAAGTGGTGGCGCGCACGATTTATGAAACGATTCAGCGCTATTTGGATACGCTGCCGCACAAGCCGACATGTTTGCAAGTGTTTGTCCGCGAAACGCCGACGAGCTATGTCGTCTACCGGCCGAAAGCGGGGGACCGGTAATGGCGCGCACGATTCCGGTGTTGGAGATTTTTGGTCCGACCATCCAAGGAGAGGGAATGGTGATCGGCCAAAAGACGATGTTCGTCCGCACAGCCGGCTGCGATTATCGCTGCCGCTGGTGCGATTCGGCGTTTACGTGGGACGGATCAGCGAAAGACGAGATCGAGCAGTTGACGGCAGACGACATTTGGCGGCGGCTTGAAGCCATGGGCGGCCGCCGCTTCCGCCACGTGACGATTTCAGGCGGCAACCCGCTTCTCATTGCCGCTCTTGGAGAGCTTGTCGCCCTTCTTCACGAAAAAGGGGTGCGCGTTGCGGTTGAAACGCAAGGGAGCCGCTGGCAAGACTGGCTGCTCGATGTAGACGATGTCACCATTTCCCCAAAACCGCCAAGTTCGGGGATGGACACCGACTGGTCGGCGCTCGATCAAATCATGGAACGGCTGCAGGCTGACCAAAGCCGGGGGCGGCGCATCAGCTTGAAAGTCGTCGTCTTTGATGACACCGATTTGGCGTATGCGAAAGAGGTGCACTGCCGCTACCCAGGTGTTCCGTTTTATTTGCAGACAGGAAACGCCGATGTGGCCGATTCAGATGTGGATGCACTCCGCGCGAAGCTTCTCCATCGGTTGGAATGGCTGGTGGAGCAAGCCGCCGATTCGGAGGAGCTGGCCGACGTCCACATCTTGCCGCAGCTGCACACGCTTCTTTGGGGAAACAAGCGCGGCGTGTAAAGCGGGGGTGCGGCCGCTCACGTTGCATGAATCAAAGGGAGGAATGAAGGAATGGCAGGAAGAAAAGAGGAAGAATTGAAAGACTTGACGCTGCTTGGCCATCAAGGGACAACGTATTCGTTTACGTACAATCCCCATCTTCTTGAAGTGTTTGACAACAAACATCCTGACCGGGATTATTTCGTGAAGTTCAATTGTCCGGAGTTTACGACGTTGTGTCCAAAAACCGGACAACCGGACTTCGCAACGATTTACATCAGCTACATCCCGGACAAAAAATGCGTCGAAAGCAAATCGTTGAAGCTGTATTTGTTCAGCTTCCGCAATCATGGCGACTTTCACGAAGACTGCGTCAACATCATTATGAACGATTTGATTAAAGTTATGGAACCGCGCTATATCGAAGTGTGGGGCAAATTCACCCCGCGCGGCGGCATTTCCATCGATCCGTACTGCAACTGGGGACGCCCGGGGACGAAATACGAAAAAATGGCGGAATACCGGCTGCTCAATCATGACTTGTATCCAGAAAAAGTCGACAACCGCTAGAGATAAAAAAAGAGGTAGTTTTTTCGCTCCAACTCCTATATAATGAACAATGAATGTTTGC
This sequence comes from Geobacillus sp. WSUCF-018B, assembly GCF_002809985.1. NCBI lineage: Bacteria > Bacillati > Bacillota > Bacilli > Caryophanales > Anoxybacillaceae > Geobacillus > Geobacillus sp. WSUCF-018B. Next base: position 5,875 of record NZ_PIJF01000057.1, on the reverse strand, counting down.
CTTGGAGGTTTTGGCGTTGGAGCGAAGAACAGCTCTTTTGCTTGGAGCGAGCGGTTTGGTCGGCGGAGAGTTGCTGAAGCTGTTGCTGCAGTCGGATTTGTACCGCTGTGTGACGATTTTCGTCCGCACTCCGCTGCCGATTAAACATGAAAAACTGCAGCAAGTCGTCGCCGATTTTGCGCGGCTTGAATCGTACGAACGATATTTTTATGTGGACGATGTGTTTTGCTGCCTTGGGACGACGCGCAAAAAGGCGAAAACAAAGCAGCAGTTCATTCAAGTCGATTATGAATATACGCTGCGCGCGGCGGCGCTGGCGGAAAAGTGCCGCGTGAAAAGCTTTTTGACCGTCTCTTCGGTTGGCGCCAACCCGTGTTCGCCGTTTTTTTACCAGCGCGTCAAAGGAGAGGTGGAAGAGGCGTTGCAGCGGCTTTCCATCCCATCGCTTCATATTTTCCGTCCATCGTTGCTCGTCGGCAAGCGTCGGGAGTTCCGCCTTGGCGAGATGCTCGCCGGGTGGCTGTTATGCCGGCTGCCGTTTTTGTTCGTCGGCAAATGGAAAAAATATAAGCCGGTTGACGCCCATCAGCTTGCTTTGGCGATGTTTTACCGGGCGGCGTCCGCAGCGAACGGCGTCCACATCTATGAATGTGATGAACTCGCCCGCATTTCGTAAACAACAAAGAGGCTCTTGACGGCCTCTTTTTTCTATTCAATAATCTTATAATTTTTATGGTTGACCACCGTCCGCTCTTGCAAATCAAGCTCGCGGTAGTTTTTCATATATGTCAAATCGACGATGACCGAGTTTTCGTTCACTTTTTCCACGATGCCGCGCAATCCATTTTTAAATTCAATAATGTCCCCGACTTTTGCTTTTTTCACCATTCTATCATTCCCCTTTTTAAACCGAATATAGTCGTCGGCGGCTAAAACGGGCGTGATCGGCCGAAAAGGCGGCCGGCCGGTGCGCCCTGGCCGTTGTGCCCGCTCTTTATAAAAAGGAGCAGGCGCTTTTTTACTAGTTTGCCTTATTTTTATGCACAAGTAAAGGGGTTTCTTTCCTAAAATCTGATATTTTAAAAAAAAACAAGGGGCGAAGCCGTCCCCTTGTTTTCGTCTACTTGGCAAACACATGGTTGCCGATGACGACTGTCACCGGACGGGAGCGCAGCCATTTGCTTTTCGCCGTTTTCGGATTGTAGAAATAGAGCGAGCCGTTTCCTAAACCGCGAAAAGCAAGTGCTTCTTCAACGGCGCGATATGATTCACGGTCAGCGGGTTCATTGATCGTTCCGTTTGCGACCGGCGTGAATGCATAATGGCCGCCAGAGCGCTCATAAATAACGGCGCGGATCGTATCCGGAAAATCCGGATGGTCGACGCGGTTGAGCACGACCGTTGCCACGGCTACTTTCCCGGCGTACGGCTCCCCTTTTGCCTCAGCATGGACGAGGCGAGCGAGCAAGTCTTTTTCCGCCGCTGTAATGCCTGCGTTCGGGATGATCAGTTTTTCGCCAGGATACAGCCAATCGTCTTTTCTATTTTTTTGCATCAGCTGTTTGAGCGGCACGCCGTATTGCTTCGCGATTTTCCAAAGCGTGTCGCCGCGCTTGACAGTGTGGATGGTTGCCGCATCGGCATGGCCGGCAAAGAAAAACATCCCGCACAACACCGCCATCACCCATGCTTTTCCTTTTTTCATCCTGATCCCTCCTCTCGTAAACTCGCTACTAGAGTAACAAGGATGGGAAGATGATTCATTATCGAAATGATGGAAAAAGTGCGCGAAGCATTGAAATGACTAGTTTCATAGGAGGAATGGAAATTTCTCCGCAAGCCAAAACATCCGGCTTTCGGGGCGGAAAGCCGGATGTGAAGCCGCAAAGACGGGAACGTTCAGCTGCGCGGAACATCTGTATAGTGATAAATAATGTGGCCGCCGCGCTGGGCGATGCCGCGAAATCGTTTAAAATCGGGCTGTTTGACAAGCACGGCGCGAAAAACAGGGAAGTCCTCTTTTTTCACCAGCAGTTCGGAGATGATTCCGTTGCGCAAATCATGGATTTGCTTGGCCGCCAACGTTTCATCCATCTGATTCCCTCCCAACGTCCATGTGAGGTTGCTGCTGTTATTTATCATAGCGCAACCGGCGTTTAGGATAAATACCTATATTTTGGCCGGGCAAACACCCTTTGCTTGTGCCGACATACAATATGGATGGGTACGCGCCCCGACAACTATGAGCGAGAAAGGGAGAGGACAATGAATCATTGGGACCCTCATATGAATGATCCGTTTCTGAACGCCTCAAACCAAGGCGATAAGGCCGGGCGAATGGACAATAATGCACCGCCCGTGGCGCCGCTGCCGACCGCACCAGCGGCAATGCCGACAGCGTATTATCCGCCGGTGACTCCCTACTGGTGTCCGCCGGCTGTGCCGATGGCTCCTTTGGTCAGTCCGGCCCACCTTGACAGTCCGGACGAATTTGACAGCCCGGACAGCTCTGATATGATGCCCCCGGCGCCGCCGCTGGGCTTGGGAGCAGTGCCGAATGTGGCTCCGACCTTCGCCTGGCCGGTAGGAGGGGAAGAAAATGCACCGCCGCTGCCCGCTGACGGTGCCGTTGCTCCATACGATATGGCAGCTCCGTATGCAGGGGTGGGAGCTCCTGTTGCCGGTATGACGCCCGGCGTCGTTCCTAGTGCGATGCCGACCATGGGTGTCACGCCCGGTGTTGCCCCTAGCATCGCCCCCGGCGCTGTTCCGTATCCTCCGATGTGCTATCCGCCGGCTGCGCCGCTGCCATACGCCCCGGCGGCACCGTACGGTTATCCTGCTGCACCGCTGCCGCCGTATTACGGTGGGGTAGCTCCATATGCGCCCGGCCTTCCGGCGCCGTACGGCCCATATCGGTAAACCGTCAAAAAGACCGCTTCCACGCGGTCTTTTTTTATGTTCCACGGGGGACGGGCCCAGCATAGAGGCTCACCGGCTTGCCAGACGGCCGCTTCCCGTACAGGCGCCAGCATCAACCGCATTGTTCCCAACGCTCCCTTATGGCGGCATATATGTGTTCCCATTGCTGTCAATGGTATAATAAGGAACGTAGTTTTTCCCTCAAGAGAGGGAGGAAAAGACGAGGTTGGAGAAAAGAAAGGAGAAGAGGCAAATGGGCATGGAGCGGAAAACAGTGATTGTCACCGGCGGAGCGAACGGCATCGGCAAGGCGGTCTCCGCGATGTTTGCCAAACAAGGTGCGAATGTGGCCATCGTGGATCGGGATGTCAAAAAAGGGGAGGCGTTTGCCGAACAGTTGCGGGCGGATGGACGACATGCCATATTTGTGGCCGCCGATGTCCGGAAAGTGAGCGACATCGAACGGTTTGTGAACGAAACAGCCAGCCGTTTTGGCCGCATCGATTATCTCATTAATAACGCCGGCGTCTCGCGTTGGAAATCACCGTACGAGTTGACGGTGGATGAATGGGACGATGTGTTGTCGACAAATTTGCGCAGCGCCTTTTTTGCTTCTCGCGAGGCGGCAAAATATATGCGCCGCAACGCCAAAGGAGGGGCGATCGTGAATATTGCTTCTACAAGAGCGTTCATGTCTGAACCAAATTCAGAGGCGTACGCAGCGTCGAAAGGCGGTCTTGTCGCTCTCACCCACGCGTTGGCGGTGTCGTTTTCCGCTGACCGCATCCGCGTCAATTGCATCAGCCCCGGCTGGATCGAGACGGGCGATTACGGACAGCTGCGGGATGTCGACCACGGGCAGCACCCGGCCGGCCGCGTCGGCAAACCGGACGATATTGCCCGCGCCTGCCTGTACTTATGTGAGGAGGAAAACGATTTTATCACTGGGGCGAATTTCGTGATCGACGGCGGGATGACAAGGAAAATGATTTATATTGAGTAGGAAGAGGGCGTTTGCTAAAATTAATGAATATGGAGAACGGCTTTGCAGCAAAGGTGGGAGGCAATGATGAAAATCCGTAAAACGCCGATCATGGACGGGCAAGCCCCGGTCAACGTATATATTTATGAAAACCGGAAAGAGGAATACATCGTTCTAGCCATTCCGGCGCTTGAATGGTCGTTTTCGTTTTCCTATGGGGAAGAGGCCGGATCGGTAACCGAGCGGCTCGAGGCGTCGCTGCAAAAGCGGCTTGACCATGAACGTGCTGCCGCGTTGACCGCTCAGTTGCTTGCATGGGCGCGAGAAATGTAACTGGGCGGCCGCTTGTGACTTTGCATGTTAGGAGCTCGATGGTGAAGTGTTTAACAAGTCAAAGGTAATGGCAAGCTACATTGCATTTAGTCTGTTATGGCTCGTGGTTACCGACGCCTTGATCAATATGCTGCCGGTTGGCCGCGGTTTGTATATGGCGCTTGGCATCGCCAAAGGGGCCGTCTTTATTTTGTTGTCGGTCGTTTTTTTATACCAGCTGCTTACAAAGCGGGAGCAACTCGAGAAGGCGGAAGAAAACGAGCAGCAGTTGCTCACGCTCATTAACTCGATGCCTGATTTTGTTTGTTTTAAAGATAGCGAGGGACGCTGGCTGCGCGTCAATGATTTCGGCCGGCGGCTTTACCATCTCGAGCACATCGACTATGTCGGGAAAACCGATCGTGAACTTGGCGAGCTGGTGCCGTTTTTTAAGGATACCTTCGAACAGTGCATCGAATCGGACCGCGAGGCATGGAAAAGCGGGACATTGACGCGTCGAGAGGAATCGTTCGAGACGTTGGATGGGGAGCGGAAGACATTTGACGTCATTAAAGTGCCGTTGTTTGAAGAAAATGGGGCGCGCAAAGGACTATTGACCATCGGCCGTGATATTACCCAGCAAAAGCGGGCCGAAGAGCTGTTGCTCAAAAAAGAAAAACTGTCGGTGCTCGGAGAGCTGGCCGCCGGCATCGCCCACGAAATCCGCAACCCGCTCACATCGATGAAAGGGTTTATTCAAATGATGCAAGAAACGCGCGAAGTGAATGACGACTATATGCGCATTATGTTGAGCGAGCTTGGCCGCATCAATCAAATCGTCAGCGAGTTGCTCGTACTTGCCAAGCCGCAAAGCCATAATTACCGTCCATTTTTGTTAAGTGAGGCCGTTTCGTATGTCATCAGTTTGATCGGCCATGAGGCGACATTAAACAACGTTTTGATTTCTGTTCACAATAATGCCCCGAAAGCATGTGTGTACGGCGACCAGAACCAAATTGTTCAAGTGCTTTTAAACGTAATGAAAAACGCCATTGAAGCAATGCCTGGCGGCGGGAGTTTATACGTCCGCGTTTCCGAAGCGGGAGGAACGGTTTATTTGGATATTGCCGACACAGGCATTGGCATTTCCAAAGAGCGCCTGCAAAAAATCGGCGAACCGTTTTTTACGTTGAAAGAAAAAGGGATGGGGCTCGGGCTGACAACAAGCATGAAAATTATCCAGGAACATAAAGGGACAATGCAGATCGAGAGCGAAGTCGGAAAAGGGACGATTGTCCATTTGACGCTGCCGTCCAGCTATGCGGCCGACGCCGCAAGCGGCTGACAAAAGAGGCTGCTCCGACCAAACGTGTCCGCGCCCAAGGCGCGGACACGTTCTTGGTTATGAGCGGTTTTTTTTCGCTTGCTTGGCGGTGTCAACGCTGTCTTTGGCCATTTCCGCCTCTGTTTTCGAGACGGTCGGGTTGGCCACTTCTTGGCTTACTTTGTTTTGTCTCCCTTTTTTCGACATGCTTCCCCCTCCCTCTAGAAATGTTGATGTATCAAGGCTTTTCGGCCTCTCAGGGGTGTCCAAAAAATATTTTTCGACAAAATCCCTTACATCCTTTTTCAGTTTTGTGGATATCTTACAGACCTAGG
>NZ_PIJF01000056.1:0-25320 GCF_002809985.1 Geobacillus sp. WSUCF-018B | reverse complement strand
CATTTTGGACGAGATGCATTTAGCAAAGGATGCATTTTTACAGGACATCGCCATCTTGTTCAACTTTGAGATGGATTCGACCAACCCATTTGTCTTGATTTTGGCCGGGTTGCCCCATTTACAGGGGAAGCTGCGGCTCAATCAGCACCGCCCTCTCGACCAGCGGATCATCATGCGATGCCGGATGGGGCCGCTGGAGAAGGAAGAGGTGGCGGGCTGCATCGAGCATCGGATGAAACAGGCCGGGGCGAAGCATCCGATCTTCACCCCATCGGCGTTAGAGGCGATTGCCCTGCAATCACGTGGTTGGCCCCGTGTCATCAACACGTTGGCCACGACGTGCCTGCTGTACGGGCATCAGCTGAAAAAGGACGTCATTGACGAAGAAGTGGTGCGCATGGCTGCAGAGGAAATGGGGTATTAGCACGAAAGGGGCCAAATCGGCCTCTTTTGTGCTTCCTCTTTTTCATCGGTCCATCAGGCGCGCTGGAAATCTTCATCTGAAAGAGCGTGCAAATGTTCCGAAAGAATGTGCAAAATCCGCAATAATTCGCAAAAATTTTGCACATTATTTCCGAATCCGCCTGAAATAATTTGAAAAAGGGATTCTGAAATAATGTGCTAATTTACAGCGATGACATGGAATCCCTTTTTCAGACAGGCTTCGATGAGCGTTTGGGACGGATACCACGAATCCATGAGCACATACACCGGCCGATCCGGTTCCACCTTGAGTGAGGAAAGCATCTCGATCGCCAGGTCGATTTTGCTCCTTCCCGCCTTCTTGTCATACAGGCGGAACGCGAACGGAAACGCCTGCGTGAAGGTGTGCACCATCAGCCAAACGAGCGAATGCCCCCAGACCGATTGATGATCTTTGTGAGAGAAATGCCAACCACACCCTTGAATGGCGTGCGTTGCCCGTGACGAAGGCTTCGTTTTTTGGCAAATCGTATCATCAATCGAGACAAAGAGAGGCTGATTCTTTCGCTCGACCAGGCGCTCGATTCGGCGGAGGATCCACTCTTGAAGCTTCCCAAGCAGCCTTTCCTCATCCCAAGGGCTTTTCGTGAAAAAGTGACTGAGCGTCGTTCGATGATTCGGATGAAAGCTCCAGTGATGAATATCGGTCAATGTTCCCGAGAATCCCTTGGTGGTCAAGGCATCGACGATATGAATGAGATGCTTGATGACCGGTTTGGAAAGCTGCAGCGTCAACCCCAAAGTGAAGAAAAACTTGTGGATTCCTTGGTGATGTGCTAATCTATTCATGAGACATGAACCTCCTTGTGTGAATGGGTTTTGTGCACATCTATTTTACCCAAGGAGTCCGGTTCATGTCTCCTTTTTTGTTTGGTTGTCAATTTATGTTAGTGAATTTGCTCATCTACAGTCATCAAGTTTCTTTGGGCTTTAAGGGGGCCGCAGAAGGCTTCGGTTTCTTCTCGTATCTTTTGGGAAGAGAGGGGCGAGAGTACGTGAGTTGAGGATGGTGGAAGGAAAGAGAAAAGCGGTCATGGAAATGGATCATTCCTGAAACGAGCATTCCTGTTAGGAGCTTTTCCGGGGACTTGATCAAAAAAAGTCCTCTTGGTATGATGCAGGGGTGTCAAACAATACCTACCATCATGCCAAGGAGGACTTCAGATGAATTGTACACAAAATTGTAAATTAGCACATTATTTCAGAATTCACCGAAAGTTGTACTTGACTATTTCAGAACATGCATTCTTTGTACTTATAAGGAAAAATCAGTAAATCAAATTTTACGTACACGGTGGCTCAAGAAAATCCCCTTTTAACCGAAGGCGAATAGATGGATGTGGCGGATTCGGCCGACGGAACACCAAGGAGAATCTTTATGATCAAGAGAATAAAGTTTATACTGTCCACTTTGAAGAACAAGTGCTGCGCTTTTTAGACTACAAGGCGGTCAAGCTGACGATGTTGATTTCTTTGATTACGATCATTGTCGGGGATATCATCTATCGACGCACGTAATCGGATGCGCAATGTGAACGAAAGGGGACGCCGGGCGTTGGTGCCCGGCAAGTTTGTTTAGGCGCCAGACGGCGATGAGACGATCGCTGTCTTTTTTTGGTTCACGAAGGTCGGCGGCGAGAACCGTTTTGGTGTGAAAGGAGCTTCTGGCCCAGCAAGGCGCAAACGACAACACCGCTTCCAGCGCCGTGCATCGTCTGGAAGCGGCGCTATCGCATCGGGCGCGGCCGTTGTGAACGGATGTTGGCAGCCGTCAAAGCAGGGAACCTGCTCGATCGAAACGATGCGATTGGCGATTGGCAGCGTAAGGGGAAACTTTTTTAGGAATTTTTCGTATACAGATAGGCGGCGAAAGTCTGGCTTGATTTTCAGCAGACCGTTGTGCCGACAGAGGCGGGAGTTTATGATACAATACGAAGTAGGATAAGCGGGGCGATGTGAGGGGAAACAATAGGGAAGGAGGATGGTTCATGTTAAACTTGGCAATTGTCTCACCACTGATTTATGCTTTATTCGTTCCGTTTTTGTATAAATATGTGCGTTCGATTCATACCGGATGGTTTGTGCTCCCACTACCGGTCTTATTGTTTTTATATTTTATTCAACATCTCCCTCTTACCCCCTACGGACAAACGATCCCTTGGATTCCGTCTCTAGGAATGGATTTTCAAGTCTATATGGATGGGTTAGGGCTGCTCTTTTCGTTGCTAATCACAGGGATCGGTTCTCTTGTCGTGCTGTATTCGACTTACTATTTGCCAAAGGAAAAGGAAAAACTCGGCCACTTTTACGTGTATTTGCTTTTGTTTATGGGAGCGATGCTTGGCGTCGTTCTTTCGGACAACGCAATGGCGCTCTATCTATTTTGGGAATTGACATCGTTTTCATCCTTTTTATTGATTGGCTACTGGAATGAGCGTGAACGCTCGCGGTATGGGGCGCAAAAATCGATGCTCATCACCGTGCTTGGCGGGTTGTCTTTGCTTGGAGGATTTTTATTGCTTTCGGTCATGAGTGGAGGGTCGTACAGCATTCGCGATTGGATGGCTATGGCGGATGCGTGGCCGCAACATCCGTTATTTTTTCCGGCGATGCTCTTGATTTTGCTTGGCGCGTTTACCAAATCCGCGCAGTTTCCGTTTTACATTTGGCTTCCGGACGCGATGGAAGCGCCGACGCCGGTCAGCGCGTATTTGCATTCGGCCACCATGGTGAAAGCCGGCATTTATTTAGTGGCTCGCTTCACTCCGATTTTTGCTGTTTCTTCGCTATGGGTTTGGTTGGTGATGGGCATTGGAATGGCGACGCTTTGTTGGGCATCGTTTCATGCCGCTCGCCAAACAGATTTGAAAGGATTGCTCGCCTATTCGACGGTGAGCCAGCTCGGGTTGATTATGTCGCTGCTTGGCGCTGGAGCGCTGGCTTTTCATGGCGATCCGGGCGATCGTCGTTTATATATGGCGGCCGTGGTGGCAGCAGTGTTTCACTTAATCAACCATGCGACGTTTAAAGGAAGCTTGTTTATGGTTGCCGGCATTGTCGATCATGAGACCGGGACGCGGGATATCCGGCGTCTTGGCGGGCTGCTCAGCGTTATGCCCGTCACGTTTACCGTTGCGGTCATCGGTTCATTGTCGATGGCAGGTGTGCCTCCGTTTAACGGATTTTTAAGCAAAGAAATGTTTTTTGCGGCCATGGTGCAGGTGGCGAACGCCCATTTGTTTTCGCTTGATGTCTGGGGGATCTTGTTTCCGGTGCTCGCTTGGGTGGGGAGCGTGTTCACCTTTTTGTACAGCCTTCTTTTTGTTGGGAAAACGTTTCTTGGCGCTCCGAGGCCTTCGGAATGGCCGAAACGGCCGCATGAAGCCCCGGTGGGGATGCTTGTGGCGCCGGTGGTGCTGGCCGTCCTTGTCATCGGTTTTGGACTGTTTCCGAATGTGTTGTCCAACACGGTGATTGCTCCGGCGGTGGATGCTGTTGTTAACGGCTTGTTCCGTCGGGAAGGGCTTTCCGTGCACATTAGTCATTGGCACGGATGGACGGCCGAAGTGTGGATGACGATCGGAGTGATTGTCCTTGGCGTGTTGCTATATCGGAAGTTTGATTCATGGAGGCGCGTGTACGGCGCGTTTTCGCAGCGGCTTTCACTGAATCACTTATATGACACGGTCGTGCGGCAGATGGAAGAGCAGTCGTATTCGCTGACAAGCCGTTACATGACCGGGTATGTTCGGACGTATTTCTTGTATATTTTGTCCGTAATGATCGCGCTGCTTGTCGCAACGATTGTTTTGAAAGTAGATGGAAGGCTCTCGCTAAGCCATTTAGCGGAAGTGGGCATCCATGAACTGATATTGGCGTTGGTCGCCTTGATCGGAACAGCGACGACTGTGGCGGCCAAATCACGTCTTGTTGCGATTATCGCGTTAGGTTCGGTCGGCTATACGGTTTCCCTTTTCTTTGTGTTGTTCCGGGCGCCTGACTTGGCATTGACCCAGCTTGTCATTGAAACGATTTCTGTTTCGCTGTTTTTGCTTTGCTTCTATCATTTGCCGAAGCTCAGCCGCCATGAGAAAGGCGTTCGATTCCGGCTTGGGAACGCTCTTATTTCGCTTGGCGTCGGCGCGTTGGTCAGCGTGATCGCCTTGTTGGCGTACAGTGAGAAAAACTTTGCATCGATCGCTCAATACCATATTGAAAACGCGTATGAAAAAGCGGCTGGAAAAAATATTGTCAACGTCATCTTGGTTGACTTCCGCGGATTTGATACACTTTTTGAAATTTGTGTGCTGGCGATCGCGGCACTCGGCATTTACGCTTTAGTGAAGCTGAAAGCTCCGAAAGGGGAGAGCGGCAAATATGAATGAGCTCATTTTGCGGACGGTAACGGCCGTTGTCACGTTTATGATCATTTTATTTGGGATTCAGCTTTTTTTCGCCGGCCACTATTACCCGGGCGGCGGATTCATTGCCGGTCTCGTTACCGCCGGCGCCATCATTTTGCTGCTGCTGGCGTTTGACATCAAAACCGTCCGGTCGATGATCCCGGTTTCGTATCGCACGCTCATTGGCATCGGGCTGCTGTTTGCCTTAGGAACAGGTCTTGGCGGCTTAGTCTTCGATGTCCCGTTTTTAACGCACGCCCACGGCCATGTCATGCTGCCGCTGCTTGGGGATGTTTCGCTCCATACGGCCGTCTTGTTTGACTTAGGAGTCTATTTGGTCGTTGTCGGGGTGACCATGACGATTATCGAAACGATAGGAGAGGATGAATAAATGGAAGTCGTCATGATTATTGTCATCGGCTGTTTGTTTGCCGGCGCTACGTACTTAATGTTAAGCAAAAGTTTGCTTCGGATCATTATCGGCACGGGATTGCTAAGCCATGGAGCGCATTTGCTTTTATTGACGATGGGAGGATTGAAAAAAGGAGCGCCGCCGCTGCTTGACGTGCAGGCGGAACATTATGTCGATCCTGTTCCGCAGGCGCTGATTTTGACGGCGATTGTCATTAGCTTTGGTGTCACGGCGTTTTTGCTCGTTTTGGCGTATCGTTCTTATCAGGAGATCGGGACGGACAATATTGAACGGATGAGGGGAAAGGAAGACCATGACTAATGCCGTAATTTTTCCGATTGCGATTCCATTGACGACAGCGGTCATCTTGATGTTTTGCGTGAAATCATTGAAAGCGCAAAAAATGATTTCCCTCGTGTCAGCAGGGGTGCTCATCGCTGCGGGCGCTTGGCTTGTGCGCCTTGTCGACCATGAAGGGATGCAGAAGCTGGACGTTGGAAACTGGCCGGCACCGTTTGGGATTACGCTCGTCTCTGACATGCTTTCAGCGCTCCTGGTGTTGACAACGAGCATGATCGCGCTCGCTTGCCTGCTGTATTCATTTTTCACGATTGATTCGAAACAGGCGTCTATGTACTACTATGTTTTTTTTCAGTTTCTCATTGTCGGAGTGAACGGGGCGTTTACCACAGGGGATATTTTTAATTTATTCGTGTTTTATGAAGTGATGCTTATGTCATCGTATGCGCTTCTCGTTCATGGCGGCACGAAAATCCAGCTTCAGGAAACGATGAAATATATGGTGATCAATGTGTTTTCATCAGCGTTGTTTGTCATCGCCGTCGGCTATTTGTACGCCGTGACCGGCACATTGAATATGGCGCACTTAGCCGTACGGATTTCTCAAGCAGACAACACTGCTGTATTGACGGTCATTTGCTTGCTTTTTCTCATTGTCTTTGGGTTAAAGGGGGCGTTGTTTCCGTTTTATGTTTGGATGCCGGGGGCTTATTCCGCTCCGCCGTCAGCTGTGCTTGCGTTGTTTGGCGGCTTGTTGACAAAAGTCGGTGTGTATTCGATCTTGCGCACTTTCTCGCTCATTTTCCGTCAAGATGTCGGCTATACGCATACGATTTTAGCGTGGTTGGCGATCGCGACCGTTGTATTTGGCGTCATTGGCGCCGTGGCTTACCGCGATATGCGGCAAATCGCCATTTATAACATTGTGGCGGCCATCGGTGTGATGGCGTTTGGCATTTCTTTAATGACAGAAGAAAGTATGGAAGGCACGATCTTTTACTTGCTGCAAGACATGGTCATGAAAACGGCGCTCTTTTTCATTATCGGGGCGATTGCGTATGTCGCGGGAACGAATCAACTCGGGCGGTTCAGCGGACTGCTCGGTTCGTATCCACTGCTTAGCTGGACCGTATTCCTTTCCGCTCTTGCGCTAAGCGGCATTCCTCCGTTCAGCGGGTTTATCGGAAAAGCGCTCATTATTCGGGCGGCGTTTGAAAAAGGACAGCTTCTGTTTGCGCTGGTTGTGTTATTATCCAGCTTGCTTGTGCTTTATTCGGTGATGAAAATTTTTATTCAATCTTGTTGGGGAGAAGCGCGCGGGTATGAGCAAAAACGAGTCGCCCCGCTGTATGTGCCGATTGTCGCGCTTCTTTCCTTGGCCGTTTTATACGGCGTCGGGGCCGAATTTGTTCGTCCATATATCGCCCAGGCGGCGGCGACGTTGGCGGATCCGTCAATGTATATTGAGTCCGTGCTGAAGGAGTAGAGGCAAATGGCGCAACAATTGCTGCTCAACGTGATATTGGCATTCGTTTGGATGTTTCTTGCTGATTCGTTTAGCGGATCATCGTTTGTCATTGGATATCTTCTTGGTTTCGGCATCCTTTTTGTGCTGCGAAGATATTTTTCGACAACGTTTTATGTCGTCCCGTTGTTTGTGATTGGAAAGCTGGCGCTCATTTTCATCAAAGAGTTGTTGTTGGCCAACTGGGCTGTTTTGAAGATTGTTCTTTCCCCGTCGCTGAACATGAAGCCTTGCATCTTCGCCCTTCCGCTCGAAGTGAAAAAAGACTGGGAAATTACGCTGTTGTCGAGCTTGATTACGTTGACGCCCGGGACGTTTGTGATCGACGTCTCTGATGATAAGAAAGAGATTTATATTCATACGATTGATGCTCCGGATGTGGATGAAGTCATCCGACAAATCAAGACATCATTTGAAAAAACGATTTTGGAGGTGAGTCGGTGATGGTGGTGTTCAATGTCGCGCTGGCGTTGTTGTCGCTTGCTGTCATCTGCTTTCTGTATCGGGTTGTCAAGGGCCCGACTGTGGCGGACCGGGTCATTGCGCTTGATGCGATTGGGATTTGTCTGGCAGGCATTGTGGCGGTGCTGTCCATCATATTGGAGACGAGCGTGTTTTTAGAAATTATTTTGCTGATTGGAATTTTGGCGTTTCTTGGCACGGCGGCGTTTGCTAAGTTTTTGCAAAAGGGGGTTGTGATTGAACGTGACGGAAATCATTGATGGGGTGATCATGTTGCTCGTCATGGTTGGCGCGCTGTTAACGTTGATTTCGGCCATCGGCGCCCTCCGCCTCCCTGACGTCTATACGAGAAGCCATGCCATTAGCAAAAGCACTACTCTAGGGATGATTTTTATCTTAATGGGGACGTTATTTTACTTTTGGTTGAAGCACGATCATTTCAATTCCCGTTTGTTGTTGGCTATTGTCTTTCTGTTTTTAACATCTCCGGTGTCAGCTCATTTGATCAGCCGTGCGGCGTACTACTCCGGCGTTCGCCCGTGGGAAGGGACGGTTCGCGATGATTTAGCCGAACGGAGAGAACGTATAACGAAAAGCGCAAAGTAGAGAAGAAATAGCGGGATGTCCTTTCGGTTTCTCCAGACCACTCCGCTTTCACGGCATCCGCCTCTTTTTCGCCCTTTTCTGAAAAAAGAAATAAACAATGGCTTCTACGTGATATAATAATAGTAAGACCCATTACGGCTGTATGGAAGAAAGGGGGGAAGCGGCGATGGATGACCCGCAATATTTGTTTCTCGATTTCGAATTTACGATGCCGGAGACGAAAACGAATCCGAGCGGGTTTTGCCCGGAAATTATCGAAGTCGGCCTTGTTGCGGTTGTTGAGGAGCAAATCGTGAGCCAATTTTCCTCCTATGTGAAACCGCTCCGTTTTCCGCAACTCACCGACCGGTGCAAATCGTTCCTCAACATCACCCAAGCGCAAATTGATGGCGGCATGAGCTTTTTTGATCTCGTTTCCTTGCTCCGGCGGTATGACCGAGAGCGCCCGACGACCGTCATTACATGGGGCGGCATGGACATGAAAGTGCTCCGGGAAAACTGTCAGTCGGCGCAAGTCGCATTTCCATTCACCGGCGAACACCGCGATTTGGCTTTGGAGTATAAACGGTTTTTCGGCAACAAAAACCAAACCGCCTTGCGCAAAGCGGTGCAAGAGTATGGAAACGAAGCAGTTGGAAAAGCCCATTGCGCGCTCGATGATGCGTTTACCGCCTACACGATCTTCCGGCTCATCGAAAACGACAAAAAGTATTTGGCGAAGACGAAGCCGCCGACGCTCGGCGAGCGGATCGATTTCACCCAGCTGAGGAAAAAGTTTGCGCTATAGCCGGCTGCGTTGGCAGCGGCTTTTTTATGCTATAATATAGATGATTTTACGGCAGAAAGGTTGTTTGCGATGTGGCCATGGGTGTTGAACTTGTTTTTGTACTTTCCGGAAGACAAGCGTGAATACATTCCGGCGGCGATTTCCTTTGCCGTCTTTTTCTTGATGGCGGTGTTTACCATGCGGCTCATCGTCGTCATTTCCCGGCGTCAGGAGAAGGAGGCGAAGCAGCTGGAAGAACAGCTGCTCGGCAAACAGGACAGACAAAAACAGCCGCCGCATGTATAAACCGGCGCTTCCCCGGCAATAATGGCGGATAACGGATGTGAAGCTGGGGGGAGTTTGTGTTGCGTGGATCATATGCGATCATGTCCGCCGTGCTACTCGTGTTGTCCGGCTGCGGGCAAGATGAAGGAACGAGCCGGACGGTGGAGATGATCAATGCGGACGGCGATCGGATCGGTACGGTGGAATTGACGGAGCAAGCCGAAGGAGTGCGGTTGAAGCTCGATTTGGAAGGGCTCCCGCCGGGGGAGCACGCCATTCATATTCATGAAAAAGGAAGTTGCCAGCCGCCTGATTTTCAGTCGGCGGGCGGGCATTACAACCCGGACGGGAAAAAGCACGGCCTTCTCCATCCGGAAGGGGCGCACGCCGGCGATTTGCCGAACATCATTGTGAAGGAGGACGGCACGGTCAACGTCGAGCTGACGGCGCCGAATGTGACGCTCCGGGAAGGGGAAAAGGGGACGCTCTTGACGAAAGACGGAACATCGATCGTCATTCACGCCAAGAAAGACGACGGCATGACCCAGCCGGCCGGCGACGCCGGCGGGCGGATCGCCTGCGGGGAAATCAAGTCGCCATGAAACAGGGGCTCGCGTGCGGGCCCCTGTTTCACGTTGCCGGGACAGCTCTTCGCATGGCAAATGCGCGAAAGCGACGGTTGCACGGCCTCTGCGGCACATGGTTGGCAGAACAGAGAACGGGAAGGAACGATCGTTTGGCTTCCTTTTCCTTTTTGATTGACATGGATAGAGGAATCCCGCAACGGATTTGGTGCTGTTTCGTTTCCGTTTCGCCATTCGCTTGGACGCACTTCTTTGGCGCAAAGCTAGCCTAGCGCCGCCCCCAGCCGCCGCAGCCCTTCTTCGAGCGTCGGGCGTGGGCAGGCGGCGTTTAAGCGGATGAAGCCGGCGCCTTCGGGACCGAATTTGCTGCCGAATTCAACAGCCAGTTTTCCACTTTCCAACAGTCGCCGTTTCAGCTCCGCCTCGGAAAGGCCGAGGCCGCGGCAGTCGATCCAGATGAGATACGTTGCCTGCGGCCGGATGAGGTGAAGCGCCGGCAGACGGTCGGCCAAATAGGCGGCGGCCACCTCGATGTTTTCCTGCAAGTAGGCAAGCAAGGCGTCGAGCCACGGCCCGCCGCATCGGTACGCGGCCTCCGCCCCGACAACGGCGAACGCATTCAACGTAAAAAAGCCGTGACGCTGCTGGATGCGGCGGAACGCCCGGCGCCGCGAATCGTCGGGAATGACCGCTTCGGCCGCCTGCAAGCCGGCCAGGTTGAACGTTTTCGTCGGCGCGCGGAATGTGGCGCTTTGCGCCGCAAACTCGGGACGAAGCGCGGCGAACGGCACATGCTGGTGCGGCGGAAGCGTCAAATCGGCGTGAATTTCGTCCGATAAGACGAAGACGCCGTGTTTGAGGCACAGCTCCCCGAGCCGCTCGAGCTCGGCGGCCGTCCACGATTTGCCTCCGGGATTGTGCGGATGGCAAAGGATGAGCAGCTTTGCCCTGGGTAGTTTGGCTTCCAAGTCGTTCCAGTCGATGACGTAGTTCTCTTCCGCCAGCCGGAGCGGGCTGAATATGAGCGTGCGTCCGTGGCGGCGGACGAGATCAAACAGCGGCCGATAGACGGGCGAGAACACGACGACGCCATCCCCCGGCTCCGAAAACGCCTCAATGGCAGCGGCGACCGCCGGCACAACGCCAGGGGCAAACACGAGCCAAGACGGATCGATCGTCCAGTCATGACGGCGTTCAAGCCATTGGCACACCGCTTCTTTGAGTGAATCGGGAATGACGGTGTAGCCAAACACGCCGTGTTCAACCCGCCGCCGCAGCGCTTCCTGCACTTCGGGCGGCGCCGGAAAATCCATATCGGCGACCCACATCGGCCAGACGTCTTCATGCCCGAATACGCGCTTTGTATCATCCCATTTCACGGACAGCGTGCCCCGGCGGTCAATCACGCGGTCGAACAGGGACGCGGCCGTGCCTTCCCCGTTTTGGGCATGGCTTTTTCCCTCATCGGACGGAAACATTGTTGCATCTTCTCCCTTCTTTTTTTCGAATCGATGGCTTATAATTGGTTATATCATAGCAGCAAGAAAGGTGGATGGACAGCATGGACGGACAGCAGTTGAACCGGCTGCTTCTTGAGACCATCGGCGCCTGGGACCCGTTCGGCCTCGGAAACGGCGCCTACGAGGTGGAAGCGGTCGACGTGCTTCAGGCGGTGTACGATACGGATGATCCCCGCACGCTGGCCGCCCGTATTCAGTCCATATATGAATTCGCGTTTGACAAAACGATTCCTGTCCGCGACTGTCAAAAACTCGCCCGCCGGCTTCTCAAACTGAAACACGCCGCATCTTGTTCGCTCCCGTGACGGCATCCGGCGGCCGGTTTGCGGAAATGGATGAAAGGGAGGAAGACAAAGTGAAACTGAGTGAAAAAGAACTAGAAATTGTCAAAATATTAGAAAAAGATGCGCGTACGCCGCTTGATATGTTGGCGAAAATGGTCGGCCTGCCAGTTGCGGAAACGGAGGCACTCGTCAAAAAGCTGGAAGAGGCGAAAGTGATCGTCCAATATACCGCGCTCGTCGACTGGCGGAAGGTGGACGGTCATGAAGGGGTGACGGCGATGATCGATGTGAAAGTGACCCCGAAGCGCGGCGTCGGCTTTGACGAGGTGGCGGAGCGCATTTACCGCTTTCCGGAAGTGACATCCGTGTATTTGATGTCCGGCGCCTACGACTTGTCGGTCGTCATTGAAGGGCGGTCGATGTCAGAAATTGCCCAGTTTGTATCGGAAAAGTTGTCGACGCTCGATTCTGTCATTTCAACGACGACCCATTTCATTTTGAAAAAATACAAACATGACGGCATCGTCTTTGGTCAAGGAGATCAAGATCGCCGCATCGTGGTGTCGCCATGAAGCCGCAAATGCGAAACACATACGTGTCGAAGACGGTCGCCGCCTTGAAGCCGTCCGGCATCCGCCGCTTTTTCGATCTCGCTTCCGGCATGGAGGGTGTCATTTCGCTCGGCGTCGGCGAACCGGATTTTGTCACGTCCTGGAGCGTCCGCGAAGCGAGCATTTTGTCGCTTGAGCAAGGCTATACGTCCTATACCCCAAACGCCGGGCTTTTGGAGCTCCGCCAAGAGATCGCCGCCTATTTGCACCGCAAGTTTCACGTTGACTACCGGCCGGAGACGGAAATTTTGGTGACGGTCGGGGCGAGCCAGGCGATCGATTTGGCGCTGAGGGCGATTCTCGACCCGGGCGATGAAGTGATCGTCGTCGAGCCAAGCTTCGTGGCGTATGAGCCGCTTGTCGTGCTTGCCGGCGGGACGCCGGTGGCGGTGCAGACAACGGGCGCCGACGGGTTTCAACTCCATGTGGCGCAGCTGGAGCGGGCGCTCACCGCGCGGACGAAAGCGATCATCATTTGCTCGCCGAACAACCCGACCGGCACGGTTCTCCGTCCGGCTGAACTTGAAGCGCTCGCCCGCCTGGCGAAAGAGCACGATTTGCTTGTCATCGCCGACGAAATTTACGCCGAACTGACGTATGACGACGGCTATATGAGCATGGCCGCCGTCAGCGGCATGCGCGAGCGGACGATTTTGATTTCCGGGTTTTCGAAAGGGTTCGCGATGACCGGCTGGCGGCTCGGATTTGCTGCGGCGCCGGAAGACATTTTGCAGGCGATGTTGAAAATCCATCAGTATGCGATCATGTGCGCGCCGACGATGGCGCAATACGGGGCGCTTGAGGCGCTTCGCAGCGGGGAGCGCGATGTCGCCGAGATGCGCAGCAGCTACCGGCGGCGGCGCAATTATTTCGTGTCGTCGCTCAATGAAATCGGCTTGCCATGCCATATGCCAGGTGGCGCGTTTTACGCGTTTCCATCCATTCGGCATACCGGCATGACGTCAGAGCAGTTCGCCGAGCGGCTGCTCATCGAAGAAAAAGTGGCGGTCGTCCCCGGCAGCGTCTTTGGCCAAAGCGGAGAAGGACATGTTCGCTGTTCGTACGCGTCGTCGCTTGAACAGCTGCAGGAAGCCGTCAAACGAATAAAACGGTTTTTGGCGCGTTTGTAGCCGGCGGCCAAGGCGCCCACGCGGAAGTGGGGCGCCTTTTTCCGTTTTCGCATGCACACGCCCTCATCCATACGGAGCGGTAATGGCGGCTTGGTTCGGAACCGCTGTTTGCGCCGGCTTTTTCTTGACGCCTATACGCGCGAAAGAGCAGCAAGGACACGACCGGGGGGCGGCCGGTTTAGGAAAAAATCCATCGGGTCGGCAGTTGGCGGCGAGCCGCGCGCCACGGAGCAAGCACATTCGTGCAAGAAAAACAATCGCTTGGGCCTATCCCCTCATTTTTGGGTTTTGCCTTCCCCTTATGTTATAATACAGAAACGATGAAATTCACCAATAGGAGTGTTTTGCTTGCCAACGATCAAACGAGGAGCCATTGTGAAAGGGAAGGTGACAGGTATTCAGCCGTACGGCGCGTTCGTCCAGCTTGAGGGCGGCATGCAGGGGCTCATCCATATTTCCGAGATTTCGCACCGATTTGTCAAAGATGTGCGCGATTATGTCAATGTCGGCGATGACGTGACCGTCAAAGTGCTTGATGTCGACTGGAAGATGAAGCGGGCGAGCTTGTCCTTGAAGGCGCTTGAACCAGGCGCGGAGAAGCGCCAGGCGCGCATCAAAATGCCGCTTGAGCCGGGATTCCGCCCGCTAAAAGAAAAGCTGCGTGAATGGATCGAGCAGTCGAAGAAGGAAGATTTGCCAAAACAATAAAACACTCACCGCCAAGCGGTGAGTGTCCGGTTTCGCCCGCAAACTGCGGTGTCCCGCCCCGTTCAGGTGCGGGTCGGTTTCGGTTCAGTGCGCTCGAGCTCTTCGGCCGGTTTGAACAACAACGCCAGGTTGATCAAGCCGGCGATGCCGACAAGGCTGTAAATGATGCGCGACCAAACGGCGTCCTGGCCGCCGAAAATGGCGGCAACCAAATCAAATTGAAAAAACCCGATTAGTCCCCAGTTTATCGCGCCAATGATCGTCAATAACAAGGCGATCCGCTGCCACGCTCCCATCGTGTCCACCTCCTTTGGGCAAGATCTTTCATTCACTTATAGAATGAATCATAGCGGTTGAAAATATGCACGGCTGCTTTGGAAAGCAATCGGCTTTACAACGATGGCCGCGGCCGCCATAATAGAAGCCATAGAAGCCAAAGGAGGGAAACGAGATGAAACCATTTACATTCCGCAACCCGACGAAACTCATTTTCGGGAAGGGGCAAATTGAACAGCTGAGGCAGGAAGTGCCGCGCTACGGCAAAAAGGTGCTGCTTGTCTACGGCGGCGGCAGCATCAAACGAAACGGATTGTATGATGAAGTGATGGCCATCTTGGCCGGCATTGGCGCCGACGTTGTTGAGCTGCCGGGCGTCGAACCGAATCCCCGCGTCTCGACCGTCCGGAAAGGGGTTGATCTTTGCCGGAAGGAAGGGGTTGAGTTTTTGCTCGCTGTCGGCGGCGGCAGCGTGATTGACTGCACGAAGGCGATCGCCGCCGGGGCGAAATTCGATGGCGATCCGTGGGAATTCATCACAAAAAAAGCGGTCGTCACCGACGCGTTGCCGTTTGGCGTGATTTTGACGCTGGCAGCGACAGGGTCGGAGATGAATGCTGGTTCGGTCATTACGAACTGGGAGACGAAAGAAAAATACGGCTGGGGCAGCCCGGTGACGTTTCCGCAGTTTTCGATTTTGGACCCGACCTATACGATAACGGTCCCGAAAGAACATACGGTGTACGGGATCGTCGATATGATGTCGCACGTGTTTGAGCAATATTTCCACCACACGCCGAACACGCCGCTTCAGGACCGGATGTGCGAAGCGGTGCTCAACACGGTCATTGAGGCGGCGCCGAAGCTGGTCAATGACCTGGAAAACTACGAGCTGCGCGAAACGATCATGTACTCGGGCACGATCGCCTTAAACGGATTCCTGCAAATGGGCGTGCGCGGCGACTGGGCGACGCACAACATTGAGCACGCCGTTTCCGCGGTGTATGACATTCCGCACGGCGGGGGATTGGCGATTTTGTTTCCGAACTGGATGAAGCATGTTTTGGATGAAAACGTCAGCCGCTTCGCCCAGCTTGCGGTGCACGTCTTCGGAGTTGATCCGGCCGGAAAAGCGGAGCGCGATGTGGCGCTTGAAGGCATCGAGCGGCTGCGGGCGTTTTGGTCAAGCCTTGGGGCGCCGTCGCGGCTTGCGGACTATGGCATCGGCGAGGAAAACTTGGAGCTGATGGCCGATAAAGCGATGGCGTTTGGCGAGTTCGGCCGTTTCAAAACATTGAACCGCGATGATGTGCTCGCCATTTTGCGCGCTTCCCTGTAATGAGGCGATGCGGCGGTTTCGCGAATCAATCGATGATGGCGCCGGCTCGGCGACGGAATCTGCCTGAGCTGGCGCTTTTCCTATTTTCTTGGTTTGCCTGGGCGCGCTCCCAATCCCGCAGGACGGCGGAAAGGGAGGAGGGCGCGAAAAACAGCCGCCTCGCCCGAATCCATGGTTCTCGAATGAGGAAAAAGCACAACGTTGATTACGTTTCTTGAGGCGAGCAGCCTGAGCCCCTAGAAGGCTGGTGAAAAACGAGTTTTGTTCCCAAATCGGCGGCGTTTCATCAGGAAAGAAGACGAACTTCACAAGGTTTCTCTAATTGAAAAATGGTTGGGATAAGCTGTCTTTTTCGTTGCATCACCATCCCTCCAGGTGTCACGCAAGGAAATCGGCGCGGCGAACATGGCGAAAAATGAATCCGTTTCCAAAAAAGGTGGGCTGCTTGATTTCCCTTGTTTATTCCGCTAAAGTGAAAGAAGGCAATGAACATGAAAGGGAGGCGGAATGGATGACCCATATTCGGTTCGATTATTCGAAAGCGCTCGCCTTTTTTGGTGAACATGAGCTTACATACTTGCGCGATGCGGTGAAAGTCGCGCATCATTCGCTTCACGAAAAAACCGGAACCGGGAGCGACTTTTTAGGCTGGCTTGACTGGCCGGTCGACTATGACAAAGACGAATTCGCCCGCATCAAGGAGGCGGCGAAAAAGATTCAATCAGACTCCGATGTCCTTCTTGTGATCGGCATCGGCGGCTCGTATCTTGGCGCGCGCGCGGCGATTGAGATGCTGCATCATTCGTTTTACAACGCCTTGCCGAAAGAGAAGCGGAAAACGCCGCAAATCATTTTTGTCGGCAACAACATCAGCTCGACGTACATGAAAGACGTCATCGATTTCTTGGAAGGAAAAGACTTCTCGATCAACGTCATTTCCAAATCGGGGACGACGACCGAGCCGGCGATCGCGTTCCGTATTTTCCGCAAACTGCTCGAGGATAAATACGGCAAAGAGGAAGCGCGCCGCCGCATTTATGCGACGACGGACAGCAAGCGCGGCGCGTTAAGAACGCTCGCCAACGAGGAAGGGTATGAAACGTTTGTCATTCCGGATGACATTGGCGGCCGCTATTCGGTGTTGACCGCGGTCGGGCTATTGCCGATTGCTGCCAGCGGCGCGGACATCGACGCGATGATGGAAGGCGCGGCGAAAGCGCGCAGCGATTTCAGTTCCTCGGAGCTTGAGGACAACGCCGCCTACCAATACGCCGCCATCCGCAACATTTTGTACAACAAAGGGAAAACGATCGAACTGCTTGTGAACTACGAACCGGCGCTGCACTACTTCGCCGAATGGTGGAAGCAATTGTTTGGCGAAAGCGAAGGGAAAGACCAAAAAGGGATTTACCCGGCGTCGGCCGACTTTTCGACCGACTTGCATTCGCTCGGCCAATACATTCAAGAAGGGCGCCGCGATTTGTTTGAAACGGTGCTGAAGCTAGAAGAACCGCGCCATGAATTGGTCATCGAAGCGGAAGACAACGACCTTGACGGACTCAACTATTTGGCGGGAAAAACGGTCGATTTCGTCAACACGAAAGCGTTCGAAGGGACGCTGCTCGCCCATACGGACGGCGGGGTGCCGAACTTGGTCATCACCTTGCCGAAACTGGATGAGTACACGTTTGGCTATCTCGTCTACTTCTTTGAGAAAGCGTGCGCTATGAGCGGCTACTTGCTCGGGGTGAATCCATTTGACCAACCGGGAGTGGAAGCATACAAAAAGAACATGTTCGCCCTCTTGGGCAAGCCGGGGTATGAGCAGCTGAAAGAAGAGCTGGAAAAACGGCTGAAATGACAACGCGGTTCACCGCTGTCCGCCATGCTGCGACGCGTCCCAAACGGCGGAAAAAGCGCCTCTTCCCTTTTGCGAGGGAAGAGGCGTTTTTTTAGCCTGCCCCCGTTGTGAACCAGCCGTTTGGCTGCTTAGCGCCCGGGCG
Source organism: Geobacillus sp. WSUCF-018B (assembly GCF_002809985.1). Taxonomy (NCBI): domain Bacteria; kingdom Bacillati; phylum Bacillota; class Bacilli; order Caryophanales; family Anoxybacillaceae; genus Geobacillus; species Geobacillus sp. WSUCF-018B. Next base: position 7,623 of record NZ_PIJF01000056.1, on the reverse strand, counting down.
CGGCTATATCGCCCCCTGCCGTTTTTCACCAGGCGTCTGAAGTCGCCGCGGGCAAATAATCCCCGTCAAACGGGAAACGATAAAAAAGAAGGAGGGGTTGTCTATGATTGAACTTCCGTCGCGTTTGGAAGGGAAGCAATTTCAGCTGTACCATTTGGAAGAGCAATTAAAACCACTCGGTTATGTGATCGGCGGCGGCTGGGATTACGATCACGGGTATTTTGACTACAAAATCGCCGACGACTTAGGTTACCAGTTTTTGCGCGTGCCGTTTCGGGCAGTCGACGGGCAGCTTGATTCGCATGGCACGACGGTGGAGCTTGGGCGGCCGTTTTTGCTTGCGCATAAATATCAACAAGGAATTGATGATTTCGCCGATGTGGGCAATGTGGGGGCGGCGTTCAACCAGTTTGCCGAACCGCAAGACCCGGATGCGACCGTTCCCGAGCGGTATATTTCCGTCGGTAAAGCGCTCGTTCAAGAGTTGGAGCGCCGCCTGCTCGATTAAGGAACGATCGCGAACAGTCGGTCTCCTTCTTCAATGAGGCGATACGGCGAAACGGAAACGGTCCGGTTGTCGGCGCAGACGACGGCAAGCGCGGTGATGTGGCGCCCAAGCAGCCGTTGCTGCACGTCATGAAACGTCTGTCCGATGCATTCGGCATCCGGCTCAAGCAAGGAGAGCGTCTGCGTGCCCGAGCGGCTGAGCATCGCCGTAAGCGCGCCGGCGACGCCCGGGGAGCGGAGGCTGGCGGCCATGGCGAAACTCGCCAGCAAGTTCGTCTCAATCACCTCGTCGGCGCCGGCGCGGAAGGCGTTTGCGACGTTGCGCGCCGTTAAGATTTCGACGATGGCGTACACCGACGGGTTGAGGCTTTTGGCTGCCAGCAGCGTCACGATCGCGTCTTTGTCCGCTTCTGCCTCGGCTTTGTGCGGATTCGCAGTAATGAGCAAAAACCGCGCTTTTTGAATGTTCGCCTTCTCCAACACCGCATCATCGCCGGCCGACCCTTTAATGAAATGAACGGGAACATCAGGGAGCGGGTGGGACGGCACGGTTGCGTCGATCAGCACAAAACGGAGCGACGGCTCGCGCCGGGCGAGGCGAAGCAGCACTTCCCGCGCCCGTTCGTTCCAGCCGACCACGATGGCGTGATCCTGATCCCGATACTTAAAGCGCCCGCTTGTGCGCGCCGTTTCTTGGGCGGCGGCCGCCGCGGAGACGGAAGCGAAATAGGCGGTGAGAATGCCGGTGCCCAGTGCGATGAGCACGATGGCCGCCATCTTTCCAGCGACTGTTTTGGGCACGATGTCGCCGTAGCCGATCGTGGCCGCGGTCACAATCGCCCACCAAATGCCGTCAAACACGGTGCGGAACGTCTCCGGTTCAATGAGGCGCATGAGCGCGCCAAACAGCACAATCGTGGCGCTCGCAGCGGCAAACAAACGGATGATGGCCGGCCAGCGCCAGTATGCGAACAACACATCCCTCGTTTTCATCGCATTCCCTCTCTCGGATTTTTCTCCCTTTAGTGTGGACCATTTTTGCATAATCATTCCTATTCCCTCGCATACTAGGAAACGGAGCACGACGGAAAGGGGGAAAAGCGGCGATGGAGATGAACCGCGTCAAACAAATCGTTTCGTCGCCCGCTGATATTCCGGTCTATTACAACGGGGTATCGGTCTGGATCGACGCGTATGACGAAGAACGGCAAATGGCGACCGTCCATTTGCGCGACGGCCGGCTCAATGAGCGCCGGGACGTGCCGGTCGCCGAGCTGACCGAGGAGCGCGAATGACCCGCAGGACGGGCGTGAAACCGATGACGAACCAATTCGCTGGAAACGGCAAGGTTACGGACGAAATGTCTGTAACCTTATTTTATTGGCCCCGCTGTTCGGCGGTTGCCCCGGTGTTTTTTAACATCTTTCCGAAAGAAGTCTCCCACTTCTAAACGAAGTGAAAGTGGGAGATGAATTTCGGTTAGGTATAGCCTAAAATTGTCTCTTTTTTGTGTGTTATGATATAATCAGTTTTAGAAAAATGAAAGGCTGTTGTATCAATGAAATTAGACAATAATAACCATTCAGTGTTCCTCCTATTTCGCGCAGGAGACTCCCACTTCAACGACCAAAGGGAGTAGTGGAAGAGGAATGCGCGTTCCCCCTTTCTTTTATGTATGATAGAATAAAGGCGTGGAGAAAACCGTTCAATAAAGGCACTCCAATAAACTGCTGCTCGATGTATGGAGTTGGTTGCAGGAAACGTTGCAACCGTCAAACATGTAGACCCGTCTGTTGTGTGTGGAAGCTAAGTACTGCCAACAGACACACCGAGAGAATCGGCAACGATGTAGGCATGACCTGCGTCGTGATGCAACCCCAAGTCAAGGAAGGAGGACGAAGTCCGTTTGCACTTCTGGGGAGTTGCAAGCCCCCACTTCAAGCGTTAGCGAAGTGGGGGTAGTTGACGTTGTTCCCCTTTCTTTGTTTGTACATACGTTTTGATTATACTCCCGCTTGTTTCGTTTTTGGAAACGAAATGCGCTGCAAAAAAAAGCGGCTTTGGACGCGAAAGAGAAATCGAAAAGGGGAGATTTCAGATGGAACAATGGGTGATCCGCGATGCGACGGCGGCCGATTTGCCGCACATCGTCCGCATTTACAACGAAACGATCCCAAGCCGAATGGTGACAGCGGATTTGGAACCGGTGTCGGTGGAAAGCCGAAAGGCGTGGTTTGAAGCGCATGATCCTCACCATCGGCCGCTTTGGGTGGTGGAAGATGGCGGCGATATTTGCGCCTGGCTCAGTTTCCAATCGTTTTACGGCCGCCCGGCGTACCGCCATACGGCGGAGGTGAGCATTTATATTGCCGAATCGCACCGCGGTCAAGGATTGGGGACGAAGTTGCTGAAGCAAGCGGTCGACAAGGCGCCAGCGCTTGAAATAAAGACGCTGCTCGGCTTTATTTTTGCGCATAATGAACCAAGTTTGCGGCTTTTCTCCCGCTTCGGATTTGAACGGTGGGGATATTTTCCGCGCGTGGCGGAACTGGATGGGGTGGAACGCGATTTGGTCATCGTCGGCAAACGGCTTGTATAGAATGGCGTCCGATGGGGCACGGATAATTATGACAATGCCAAGAAAGAGGGAATGACATGAACGTTATGCCGATTCGGCTGTTTACGATTCAAGACGGCGAAGGATTTGTCGCCGACGCCTTTCAATGCCCGGTGACCGGCAATTTGATTTATAAATCGTCCGGCACGCCGTCTGTCATCGCGTACACCGATCTCACAGACTGGCAAATTGCGCGCTTGGAGGAATACGGATTCCGCCGGCTCGAGGTGGCGTCCGGGCGAACGGCCGCCCACGAAGGCGGCATTGAAGAACTGCTCCCGAAACAATAGCAGCGGGTTGTCCTGCAGCCCGCACCAAAACAGCCTGTCCGCACCGGACAGGCTGTTTCATTGGCAGGGCGTCAAGATGCGGGCAGCCGGGCGTTTCGAGCTGCCATCGTCCGCCCGCACCGGTCATGTCCCCCGGCGGACGAACCAATAGAGCGCGGCCGCCGCCAGCAAACCAAGCAACGCATAAACAACGGGATGACCCGCGCGGTCTTTCGGCGCCGCCTCTTGATCGGAAGCAGACGGTTGATCGGCGGCCGGGCTGCCAGCGGGCTTCTCGTTTGCCGGCGTGTTGCCATCAGGCGGCTGGTCCGCCCCGTTTGGCGTTGGCTTTTCATCCGCCGCTCCCCTTCCGTACATGCCCGCCCCCGTCCGTTTCGCCTCGTTCAACGCGGCGCGGACACGGTCTTCGTATTTGTAATCGCCATAGTCATAAAAGTCTTCCACCAATCCCGCTTTGGCAATCTCCTCTTGCAGCAGGCGACCGTCCACCCACACCCAGGCGAGCAGCCGCTGGTATTTGTCGAACAACGTATTCCCGTCTGTTTCAAGCACAATATCCCCTTTTTGCAGGCGGGAGCACGTGAACTGGCTCGCTTCTTTTCCATATGGCTCGACTTCGATCGTGCTTTCCGGGGTGTCAATGAACAAAAAGCGGGTTGTATACACATGGCCGTTCACACGGAATTTGGCCGTGTCACCGTCCACGCACCCTACCAATGCCGCTTTGTATGTCCGGCCCAGTCGCAGCGAAGCATCGCCCTCTTTTCCCCCGAGCGCATGGCCGTCGAGGTCAATGCGGTCAGGAGTGAGGTTTCGCTTGCATCGTTCATTGCCGTTGTATTTCTGAATAAGTTGGACAAGCTCTTCTTTCGTTTTCGCCTGTTTCGCGAGCGCAGTCGGTTCATGCAGCAAGTACGTGCAGTCGCTGTTGCGAAAATGTCCGCCCAATTCATCTAGTTCGCCACGATGGGCGGCTGCATATATCGGGGCCATCATCACCAAACAAACGATCATGATCATCATTCGCTTCATCGTGATCCCCTCCCCGCGAAATCAGAAAACAAAAAACCCTTGCCACGCAAGGGTTTGACGGATGGAGCATACCGGGCTCGAACCGGTGACCTTCGCGCTGCCAGCACGACGCTCTCCCAACTGAGCTAATGCCCCAAACGATATGGATCATCTGTCCATGTTCCATTATATATAGTTTGTCGGCTGTTTGCAATCCTTTTTTCATCAGCCGCTTTCAATATCGACATGGACGACGGCGTCGATGGAGCGAATGACGTAGTAAAGTTCGGCGGTCGAGCGCTTTTGGTCAATGACGGCTCTTAGTTTCAGCAAATGTTCATTCTCTTCAACGTCTTTAATGCGCATCGTTTTAATGTTGATGTCCTGTTGTTTTAAATGGTCGATGACCTTTGTAATGTTTTTGGCGTCCGCCACGGTGATTTGCAACAGCACCTCTTTTTCGCGCAGCTGCTTCGGCCCGAAAAAGTTGATTAAAAATGGAATGAGTTCGACGCTGACAATGAGCAGCGCCACACCGAACGCCGATTCCCAATAAAAGCCCGCGCCAACCGCCACGCCAATCCCTGCCGCCCCCCAAATGATCGCGGCGGTCGTCAGCCCGGTAATGCTGTCGTTGCCGCGGCGCAAAATGACGCCCGCTCCCAGGAACCCAACCCCGGATACGATTTGCGCGGCAAGGCGGAGCGGGTCCATTGTGATATGGTCTTTAAGAGGAAAGACGTACGCCGATTCGATCGAAACGATCGTAAGCAGGCAACTGGAAATGGAAATGACAAGGCACGTTTTCAAGCCGACCGGTTTTCGCTTCAATTCCCGTTCCAACCCGATAATCAGCCCGAGGATGGCGGAAATCCCTAATTTGAGGAACGGATCAAACATCATTTTTTCTCACCTCGTTCATGGTATAATGAATGTAAAAAAATGTTGGTGAGGAGATGGAAACATGAAGCCGCCAAGCATAGCGAAATCGTATGCTGCGTTATTGATCGGCGCGCTTGCTGTGTCGACATCGGCCATTTTCGTCAAATGGTCGGAGGCGCCGTCGGCCGTTATCGCGTTTTACCGGCTTTTTTTCGCGGTCGTCATCATGACGCCGTTTTTTCTTCGCCATATCCGCGAACTGAAGCGTATTTCCCGACGCGACTGGTGGTTTTCGATTTGTTCCGGCGTGCTGCTTGCGTTTCATTTTATTCTTTGGTTTGAATCGCTCGACTATACTTCCGTCGCCAGCTCGGTCGTGCTTGTGACGCTGCAGCCGCTGTTCGCCTTTGCGGGCGGGGCGCTCTTTTTCCGTGAGCGGCTGACGGCGGGCGCGCTCGCAAGCGCTGTTTTGGCGATTGCGGGAAGCGTCTTGATCAGCTGGGGCGATTTTCGCGTCAGCGGCGAAGCGCTCTATGGGGACATGTTGGCGTTGGTGGCGTGCGCGATGGTGACGGCGTACTGGCTGTTCGGCCAAGAAGTGCGCCAACGGTTGTCGCTCATGACGTATACATATATCGTCTATGGCATCAGTGCGGCGGTGTTGTGGCTGTACGCGATGCTGTTTCGCCTTTCGCTGGCGGCGTATCAGCTGACGGATTGGCTTTGTTTTCTCGCCCTTGCCGTCATTCCAACGCTGCTCGGCCACTCGGTGATGAACTGGGCCGTCAAATGGGTGAGCGCCTCGACGGTGTCGATGGCGATTTTGTTTGAACCGGTCGGCGCTTCGGCGTTGGCGTACTGGCTGCTCGATGAACCGATCCGCCTGTTTCAATGGATCGGCGGCATTTTTATTTTAACAGGAATCGGGCTGTATTTGTGGGAGAAAAACGAAAAAGGCCCGCTAACGATACAAGAAAGCAGCGGACCCTAACGTCCCGGCGATCCATGGCAGACGGCCGAGCGGCAGGCGGAGTTCGTCGAAGCGGCGGGCGAATTGGGATAAATAAGCGAAGTTCATTTGTGTAATATGAGGAAGAAGATAGGCGGATTTCGTCGCCCACTGCTTCCGCCTCCGGTTGAGGGCGGCGATGATGCCGTCCGCTGTCTCGATGCCGATGCCGTGTCCGTAAAACAAGCCATCGCCCAAATAGATCGTGTTCTCCCCTTGCCATTGCGGTGTCAGCGGATCAACGTCCGGGTTTTTAAAATAAAGGCAGTCCCCGGGGAGAAAGTGTTCTCCCTTTTTCGTTTCGATACCGAGGTCTTTGTCCGTATGCCAGTCATACAGCAGCAAATTGGCAAACAAACGATTGAACGCCGACACGTCAATCCCTTCAAGCACCGCTTTATAAAAAACGATGACGATCGCCGTCGCGCACTCAAAGGCGTACAGTTCGCTGTTGACAAAAATATCATTGATGGCGTCCGATGGAAGAACGTCTGGCCGAAGCTGAAACCCCCCGCGCTCATCCCGCAGCCAGAACTGGCTGTTGCAGCGCGAAAAACGGAAAATGGCAAACTGCGCCCGGCTTTTCGCCAAGTCCACCGAGGCTTGAACGATCTGGCTGCGAAGCTTGATTTCAAACAGCAGTTGCTGTTCGTTCGGATACGTATATAGTTCAGGGGAAGACACAAGGGCGTGCAAAATGCGCTGTTCATTCGGCGGAAGCGAGGACGAGCCGGAAACGTGAAAACCGGACGGAGATGACAAGATGCGAATCAACGCCAAGATGCCTCCTTCAAGAAAGTAAAAATCAAGTAAGTGATGATATATTATTGAAATGTATGCGCCCGCCGCTCCGCATATTCGTCTGTCTTAGGCGGACAAGTTGCCAAGGCAGCGGGCGCCGTATTCCAACATGATATAAAGGAAGAAGGGGGCAGCAGCGTCGCAAAAAAAAATAAAAAAGGTATTGCATTTTTATTTTTGAGGTGATATATTAAATAGCGTCGCTGCTAGAACGAACAGTTCGGACGCGACGGACAAGAAAAACAGTTGACAACGAAAAGATGTTATGTTAATATAAAGAAGCTGCTTGCGAGAGACAACGAGTTGATGAGGAAGTGAAATTCCTTGCATCCAAGCAGCGCGATCGTTCCTTGAAAACTGAACGAAACGAAGCGCGTGCGCCATGACCATTGGTTTTGGCGCTGAACAAGCCAATCAACTTTCTTTGGAGAGTTTGATCCTGGCTCAGGACGAACGCTGGCGGCGTGCCTAATACATGCAAGTCGAGCGGACCGAACGAGGGCTTG